>NZ_JAQMTJ010000115.1:0-71210 GCF_028330815.1 Dolichospermum lemmermannii CS-548 | reverse complement strand
GAAAAATGGTCGTTTGGGGATTTGATATTAGCGATCGCCACCTAAGATTTCGACGATTTTGTATCAAAATTATCCTCACAGGTATTCAAAAATCCGAAATTACCGATTGTGACACTGGGGGGTGCGGAATGTGGGATAAAAAAACTGTGCGATACCCCTACCTCTGTTCACTTGTAGAGGGGGGTTTTTATTTTTCACATTTTGTAAAGATGATTTGTTTGTCAGTGGTTGCACTGACGGCATCAACGACACCATCTTTACTGGCGCAGGTAAATGGGTAGCGGTCATATCCTATATGAGCGCACACTTTCCCATCCATACCATTAGCATACCCAAAACTCGAAACACTGTCAAGCCCCCTAGCTGAAATCACCAAAACTCGTTTGATTATTGATAAAATTCTCAATAATAATGAGAATAGACCCCCAGCAATTGAGAAAGTCCTTTTTTACCAAAATCCTATACAAAGACCTAAATTTAAAGTTGGACAGCAATCCAGTTTTACTCCTGACTCCTGACTCCTGAATTTTGCTCTAAGCTTAATCATCACTTAAATAAATCTGAACTACAGATAATAGTATCTTAACTTTCGATTGATATTTTCAATTACGTCATCTGCAATTTCCTGTCACCAGATTATCTTTGTGTAAGCTAAATCTGTATAAAAAATATGGTACTTACTACAGTCCGCTTTTCCCAGTTTAATGCGTCCCTAAACCGCAACACTGCCGGTCAGTTGGTAACTGATTTATCTACCCCTAACAACGCTCAAGCAAAAACAGTTGCCGAAATTATTCAACGCAACAACCCAGATGTATTACTAATTAATGAATTTGACTATTCCCCCGC
The DNA here is from genome assembly GCF_028330815.1 of Dolichospermum lemmermannii CS-548. NCBI lineage: Bacteria > Bacillati > Cyanobacteriota > Cyanophyceae > Nostocales > Aphanizomenonaceae > Dolichospermum > Dolichospermum lemmermannii. The sequence continues at coordinate 70,361 of NZ_JAQMTJ010000115.1, read as the reverse complement.
AGCAGTAAATCTTTTTAGACAAAATTATCTGCAAATCAGTCAAAACGGTGCAACACCAGTTAACTATTCCTACTTTTATATTTCTCCTAGTAATACTGGAATTGCTTCTGGTTTTGACTTAAATAATAATGGTACAACAGTCACAACTCCAGGCACAACCGGATACGGTGACGATGCTTTTGGCTTTGGGAACTTCCCTGGTCAGTTTGGAATGTTGTTGCTTTCTAAATATCCTATTGATACAGCTAACGTCCGCACCTTCCAAAATTTCTTGTGGAAGGATATGCCAGGAAACTTATTAACAAATGACCCAACTGTAGATAATTCCGCAACTTCAATAAATGAGAACTTAAACGGTTTTTATTCACCTGAAGAAATCAACGTTTTGCGGTTATCTTCTAAAAGTCATTGGGATGTACCAATTACAGTAAATGGGGAAACAGTTCATGTTCTTGTCAGTCACCCCACACCACCCACCTTTGATGGAACTGAAGACCGCAACGGTAAACGCAATAGTGATGAAATCCGCTTTTGGGCAGATTATATTACCCCAGGCAAAGGTGATTATATCTATGATGATGGGGGTAAAAAAGGTAATCTTGCCGCAGGTTCAAGCTTTGTCATCATGGGTGATCAAAATGCTGACCCCTTAGATGGTGACAGTTATAACAATGCCATTCGCCAACTGTTACTGAATCCCAGTATCAATACAAATGTTATTCCCACCAGTTTAGGCGCTCCTCAACAGGCAACTTTACAAGGTCAGGCAAATAACAATCATAAAGGTAATCCTGCTTTCGACACCGCAGACTTTGCTGATACTGCACCGGGAAATCTGAGAACAGACTATGTACTTCCCTCCTCTGACTTACAAATTAGTAAATCAGAAGTGTACTGGCCTATCAATACCGACCCAAATTTCCCATTAGTAGGAACTTTTAATGCTAGTCTTCCCGGTGGTTTCCCTAGTTCTGACCATCGGTTAATATATGCAGATGTGCAAGTTGGTGAGACAGAACCTGGAAAAACTGCTGTTAGTGCAGGATTCAAGGGACAAACTATCTTCAATACTGGTTTTATTCCCTCTGGTGCAGCCGGAACAGTAAATGGTCAACAAGTCGCTTTGGGTGGATTGTCCGGTGTAACTTACGATGCGGTAAATAATCGCTATTATGCCATTTCTGACGATCGCTCATCCAATGCCCGTTTTTATACCTTCACTCTTGACCCTGTTACTAATACGGTAACTTTTACCAATGTTGTCCAACTCAAGGATATTAATGGTAATCCTTTTGCAGCTAATAGCTTAGATCCAGAAGGTATTGCTTTAACTAGCAATGGGACAGTTTTAATCTCCTCAGAAGGAGAAGTTAGACCAGATTTAGGTGCAAGTCGCGTCACCAATCCTTTCATTAAAGAGTTTAATCTGACTACAGGACAGGAAATTCGTTCTTTAGCAGTACCCAAGAAATTCCTCCCAGTTGTCCAAGATACTAACAACAATAATGTTGTTGATACGGGTGATACTCAAACTTCAGGGGTGCGTAACAACTTAGCCTTTGAAAGTTTAACCATTACACCTGACCAAAAAACCCTATTCACAGCTACAGAAAGCGCCCTATTTCAAGATGGTGCAATTTCTACAACTACCACCAGCAGCCGTTCTCGGATTATTCAATATAATTTGGTGACAGGACAACCAGAGAAAGAATATCTGTATATTACTGACCCCATTGCTAAAGCCCCTACAGGTGGAACTGCGGCTGATAATGGTTTGGTAGATTTATTAGCAATTGATAATCGTGGCACTTTGTTGGCGTTGGAGCGCTCCTTTGCTGTCGGACAAGGAAACACGATCAAAATCTATGAAATTACCCTCCAAGGGGCAACAGACATCAATACAGTTGATTCTTTGAGTAGCCTGACTGCATCTCAACTAGCTGCTATCCAACCTACTCAAAAACGGCTAATTTTGAATTTAGATACCCTGAGTTTGCCTAATAGTGACGGCAATCATCCCACAGGTACAGATAATATTGAAGGTCTGGCATTTGGTCCCAAATTGGCAGATGGTACACAATCCATTGTTTTGGTGAGTGATAACAACTTTGGTGCTACCCAATTTACCCAAATCCTCACCTTGAGTGCAGATTTAGTTCCCACTGCTACTCCCATTCTAGAAACCCGTCCGGCGCTTTTAGATGATGACAGTTTACCATTTAGTCAAAGAGCCGATGCAGATGATCCTGCAATTTATGTCAATGGTACAGATTCTAGCAAAAGCCTAGTTTTAACCAGTGTCAAAAATGGCGGTTTGCGAATTTATGATTTAGCTGGAAACCTGTTGCAAACCATTAATCCTAGTAATCCAGATATTCGTTATAACAACGTTGATTTGCAATATGGATTTACATTAGGTGGTGAGAAAGTTGATATTGCTGTAGCGAGCGATCGCAACAACGACAAGTTAGCAATCTTCAAGATCAATCCTAACAGCACTAATGGCAATTTCCTAGAAAATATTACCGATAGTAGCGCCGCCACAATTTTCCAAAATGTACCTTTCGCTGCCCCTTATTCTGCATCTACTCGCAGTGCTTATGGATTAGCCCTGTACCGCAGTCCCGTCACCAACGATTACTACGTCTTTACCAGCCGTCGTCAAACTGGAGATGTCGCTCAATTAAAATTAGTAGACAAAGGCAACGGTAAAATTGGTTACGAGGTAGTTCGTAGCTTCACCATTCCTTCACCAACCACAGCCGGTGCTTCAGCCCAAACTGAAGGCATGGTAGCAGACCAAGAAACAGGATTTCTGTACATTGGTCAAGAAGATGTGGGGATTTGGAAATTTGACGCTGAACCCAATGGTGGTTCAACAGGTAAATTAATTGAGAAAGTCAAAGCCGAAGGAGGCAAAAACCTCACCAATGATGTTGAAGGCTTAACCATTTATTACGGTAAAAACGGTACAGGCTACCTGTTAGCATCCAGTCAAGGCGATAACACCTTTGCAGTATATACCCGTGAAGGCAACAACGACTTTTTAGGCAGATTTGGAGTTGGGAACAATGGCGGAATTGACAGCGTTCAAGAATCCGACGGTGCAGATGTTATTAATCTGCCTTTGGGTCCCAATTTCCCTTATGGTGTATTTATCACCCAAGACGGTGCAAATGACCCCGCCACCATTGTTGATGATGAGAACATCAGCAGCAACTTTAAGTTAGTACCTTGGGAAAATATTGTTGCTACCTTACCCCAAGTCCTCAAAATAGATACAACCAAGAATGTAATTAACGTCAACAACGACCAGAAGAATTTTGCAACCTTCACAGGCAATACTTTCACCGTTAAATTACTTGGCGAACAAAATCCTGGATTAGATAGTCCCAAAGAGACATTAGATTTGTTTGGTAATGTCCGAGATACTAACCAGTTTATTCTTCAAGATGCCACCAATCCTAGCAAGACTGTTACTATTTTTGAAGGTCCTGATGGAGCCGGTAAAACAGTTAATGTTATTATTGATGATCAAGGTAATGTAGCTATTAATGGGTTACAAGTTGCTACAGGCTTTAGTCAACAGTTTCACTTTGGATTGATTAATAACCTTCCTAATGGTGATCCAACTGGTAGAGGTGCTAAAAAATATACCTTCTCTACCAATAACATAATAAATCCTGATCGCGCGTCCCAATTTGTCACCTATTCTAAAGGTGAAAATGTGTTCGTTCTTGGTGCAGAAGAGTTGCCCTATGCTAATTCTAACCAAGATTTTGATGACATGATTGTTGAAATTAATGGCATCAAACCTTTACTGAACACCCAACAATCAATAGTTTCATTTAACAACAATGCCAGACTACAAGGTTTCTTCAATAGTCAAAATATTGTTGCTAGTAACAGTTATGACCCCCGTAGCCCTTTACCTCAACCACGACTAACTAATTACGAATTTACCAATCTTCCCAAATTAGGAACAACTAGCAAAGGTCAAGATATCTTCTTAGGTGGTTTCTCCGGGTTGCATTTCCAAGGTATTGCGGTAAATGGTAATCTCCAATTTGTCACTCACACCGACAGGGGACCAAATGGCGACCCCACCGGGGCTAACAGACCATTCTATTTACCAGATTTTCAACCAGAAATAGTCAGTTTCGAGCTTAACAGACAAACAGGTGCAATTAGCATCACCAAGAGAACAGGACTATTTGATAAAGATGGGACAACCCCATTAACTGGACTTCCCAACCTGCAAGCAGGGGCAAATGGTACAGCATACACCGATGAAATTGCTGTTAATTTGGATGGTCAAGTCATAGCCAATAAAGCGTTAGGGGCTGATGTTGAAGGCATTGTCATTGCCCCAAATGGTGATTATTGGCTGGTAGATGAATACCGTCCCGCCATTTATAACTTCGATGTGAATGGTAAATTACTTAACCGTTATATTCCCCAAGGAACAGCCACGGCACCTGAACCAGACGCAGCCGCAGGAACTTTTGGCACAGAGGTATTACCCGCAGTTTATGGTCAACGTCGCAACAATCGCGGTTTTGAAGCCGTAGCTTTAGAAGGTAGTAAACTTTACGCCTTTATTCAAAGTGCCATTGATAACCCAGATAACGCTGGAGATACAACTTCCAGAAATTCCCGTAATTTGAGAATTTTGGAATTTGACATTATTTCCAAACAAGTCACTGGTGAATATCTCTATTTACTTGACAATATCACTGCTGCTGGTAACGCCAGAACTGATAAATTAGGTGATGCAGTTTCCTTGGGTAATGGTAAATTTGCCGTTGTCGAAAGGGATGATTTAGGAACAAATGCCTCCAACAAATTGATTTATCAAATTAATTTAACGGGTGCTACCAACATCAATAATCCTGCTAACTTCACCTTACCTGCTGGTAAAACTATTGAACAACTCACACCAGCCGAATTAACCACTGCTAAAATTACCCCAGTTAGCAAAAGTTTAATTGCCAATGCTGCCCAACTTGGTTATACAGGTGTGGAAAAATTAGAAGGTTTAGCTTTAGTCGCACCCAATACCCTGGCATTAATTAACGACAACGACTTTAACGTTTCTGGTAATACCCCAACCGAAAAACTAGGGATTTTAGAACTACCCTATAACTTGACAACTCCTCAACCCAAACCATCTTTAAATATCTTGTTGGTGAATGATGATGGTTATCAAGCGAAGGGAATTAATGTTCTTTACGACAAACTAGTGGCTGCTGGTTATAAAGTCACCCTAGTTGCCCCCAAAAATCAACAAAGTGGACAAGGTACAGCCATTGATACCGATAAAGTTTTCCAACCCATTGAGGTAGTCAACTACGCACCAAATAAATGGTATGTAGATGGTAAACCAGTTATTGCCACTTGGACAGGATTGGATTTTGTTGTTAAACAAAGACCAGATTTAGTAATTTCTGGAATTAATGAAGGGGAAAATCTGGGTTTAGAAGGAATTATTTCCGGTACACTCAGTGCTGCGGTTTCTGCTGTACATCAAGGTGTTCCTGCCATTGCCGTTAGTGCCGGCATAATTTTATCAGAACGTGCTACTGGTTATCCCAGCACCGATAAAGCCTATCAAGTAGGTGCTAATTACGTCGTTGATTTAATTTCCCAATTACAGGAAAAACAAGGCAGTCAACCCCAATTATTACCCGACGGTATTGGTTTAAATGTCAATATTCCTGCTGATAACCCAATCACAGGTATTGCTTTCACAGAGTTTGATTTAGCAGGTAGTTTTGATTTTAAATTTGGTCAATTACCAGCGAATTTTGGTACAGGTCAAGGCATCCTTTATAGTCAAAATTCTCTTCCTGCCGGTGCAACTCCTAAACCCACGTCTGAGGGAGAACAGTTTTTAGCTGATAAAATTACCGTCACAGCCTTTGATGGTGATTGGGGAACAACCGCAAGTCAGCGTCAAGCATTAGCACCACGTTTACCTTCAAGCGTACCCAATTTAGTTAACCCCATTGCCGCTGCCAGCAAATCCTTAAATATTCTGTTGGTAAATGATGATGGCTACCAAGCTAAGGGCATAGATGTTATCTATAATGCCTTGGTTGCAGCCGGTCATAACGTTATCTTAGTTGCACCCAAAACCCAACAAAGCGGTAAAGGAACTTCCATTAATACCGATAAAATCTTCCAAAATATGGAAGTTGTCGAATTTGATGGGGCAAAAAATAAATGGTACGTTGACGGTACACCAGTTGTTGCCACTTGGGCAGGTTTAGATTATATTCTGCCCAGCAAAGAGAACTTAGCCAAACCCGACCTAGTAATTTCTGGGATTAACGAAGGGGAGAACGTTGGCTTTGATGCGATTTCCTCCGGTACACTGAGTGCGGCGGTTACGGCCTTACAAAGTGGGATTCCAGCGATCGCTGTGAGTGCTGGTATCAATTTAGCAGAGTTCCAACAGGGCAACAAGGCCAGCACCGAAAAGGCTTATGATGTCGCTGCCAGAATGGTTGTAGATACCATTAACAAACTTCTCACCACCCAAGGTACTAACCCAGATTTATTACCCAAGGGTGTCGGTTTAAACATCAACGTTCCTGCCTACAACCCTGATAATGCCAGTCTTAAAACCTTAACAGGTGTAGCATTAACCAAATTCGACGAAACCACCAGCCTCAACTTCAATGTTGCTAAAAACCAAAATGGTGTAACCAGCATTCTCTTAGGTTCACCCACAATTACAGGTGACATAGAATCAGAAGGTGGCAAATTCCTAGAACGCAACATCACCATTACACCTATAGATGGTAATTGGAGTGCAAGTGCCTCCACTTTACAAGAAGTAGCCAATGATGCCGCACCTTTAGCTGTGAATGGGATTGCCAGTGGAGACACCACCCAAACCTCTACAGTTTTGTGGGCGCGGAGTATCTTCCCCGGTGCAGTTAAATTTGAGTATTCCACCAACTCTAACTTCAGTAACATTGCGGGGACACAAACAGCCAATGTCACTGACATTAACCTACCTGTGAAGGTGGCAGTTAGTGGACTAACTCCCAATACCAACTACTTCTATCGAGTTACAGATACCACCGGGGCAACCAGCATTGGTAAATTTAGCACAGCCGCCGCAATTGGTAACAAAACAGGCTTGAAATTCGGTGTTTCTGGAGATTGGCGCGGTGAACTAGCACCCTATCCAGCCGTTAGCAATGCTGATGATGCCAACCTGAAATTCTTTGTGGAATTGGGTGATACTATCTATGCCGATGTAGCTTCACCTGCCGTTAAAAACCCTGATGGGACAGAGAAAAAGCAAGTTATTACTGTAGATGAATATCGTGCCAAACAAGCAGAAGTTTACAGCCAAAAATACGGTGAAAATACCCTGGGTGATTTACGGGCTGCTACCTCAATTTTGGCAACTGTTGATGACCATGAAGTAGTCAATGACTTCCAAGGTGGAAAAGATTTAGCCACAGCCTCCAGCGCAGATAAAACTCTATTTGGTGCAACTTCTGGCTTAGTTAACGACTCCCCACTGTACGAAACCGGTTTCCAAGCCTTCCAAGAATACAACCCCATTAGTGACCAATTTTATGGGGCAACAGGGGACACTCGCACGGCGGGGGAACGCAAACTTTATCGTTACAATACCTTTGGTAGTGATGCCGCAACTTTCGTTCTTGATGCTCGTTCCTTCCGTGACCCAGGTTTAACAGATGTCGCTAATATTGGTGATGCCACTCAGGTAACAAAATTCCTGACTGATTCCTTTAATCCGAATCGGACAATGTTAGGAAAAGTGCAGTTGGATGACCTCAAACGCGACTTAATCCAAGCGCAAAAAGATGGCATCACCTGGAAGTTTATCATGTTGCCAGAGCCTATTCAGAATTTGGGAGTAGCGATAGCGAAGCGCTGCTGCAAGCAGTTCGCTGCCGATAGATATGAAGGCTATGCTGCTGAAAGAACAGAAATTCTCAAATTCATCAACGACAGCAAAATCAGTAACGTTGTCTTTGTCACCGCAGACTTTCACGGCACATTAGTCAACAACCTCACCTACCAATTAGCACCGGGACAGGCACAAATCCCCACCAGGTCCTTTGAAATTATTACTGGTTCTGTGGCTTATGATGCTCCTTTTGGACCAACAGTGGGTAATTTCTTCCTCACTTCTGAACAAAAGGCATTTTACAATTCCCTACCTGTAGCTAATGACGTTGACAGCACAGTTAATGATAGAGACGATTTCATCAAACAAGTCATTAATGGTGGCATCAATGCTTTAGGTTATGACCCCATTGGGTTAAACAACAATCTGACTGTAGCGAGTGGTTTGATTGATGCCAAGTTATTGCAAGGTGACTATGTTGCCACTCATACCTATGGCTGGACAGAGTTTAACATTGACAAAGCCACCCAAAAGTTGACTGTAACCACCTACGGCATTGACCCTTATACCCGTCAGGAAGTAGAAGGAAATCCCGCAGCTATATCTAGTCGTCAGCCGAAAATTGTTAGTCAGTTTGAAGTTACACCTAATTTTGTGGATTTAGAGTTGACTCAAACGGCAAATGTCACAAACGCAGTTATCGGAGACCAGGTGACATTTACCTTAACCCTCTCCAATAAAGGTTCTCTACTGGCTAACGGCATTAAAGTCACAGATTTGTTACCACAACCATTTACCTTCATCTCTGCAACACCGGAACAGGGAACTTACAACAGTCAAACCGGTGTGTGGGAAGTGGGAGAAATTGCTGGTAATGTTACCCGCACCCTGAAACTCACGGCTAAAGTGACTCAAAGTGGGGCATTAACCAATAAGGCAGAAATTACCGCCCAAAATCAACCTGACTTTGATTCTGGTGCTGGTAATAACAATGCCCAAGAAGATGATCAAAGTTCAACTACCCTAAATATTGCTTCTAATATGGTGACAATCAAAGGTTTTGCTTCTTTACCCGCCGATACCTTCGCTGCTGGACCCGCATCTGGTTCTGCATTGACTAATCCCACGAATGGTCGTCCTACACCCCTTCCTGGTCAACCTGTGCAAGGTTTTAGTGGTGTCCAATTTGCGCCTAATGGTGGTGGTTCTGTCTTTTGGTTCTTAGCAGATAATGGTTTTGGGGCAAAAAATAACAGCGCTGATTTCCTCCTGCGACTTTACCAAGTTGACCCCAATTTTGCGGGTACAGAAAACGGTAATGGTTCTGTAGCGGTTCAAAACTTTATTCAATTGTCTGACCCCAATAAATTAATCCCCTTTGATATTGTCAATAAAAATACGGTGAAGCGGGAACTCACCGGGGCTGACTTTGATGTAGAGTCCTTTGTGATTGATGCTAAGGGCGATATTTGGGTAGGTGATGAATTTGGAACTTACCTACTACATTTCAATAGCAATGGTGTTTTATTAGATGCACCCTTCGCCACTCCTAACCTTGTTAAACTAAATACCCTCAACGGTCAAGCCCCCATTGTCATTGGCCATCGTGGTGCTAGTGGTGAACTGCCAGAACATACAATAGAAGCCTACCGCTTGGCAATTTTGCGCGGTGCAGACTTCATTGAACCAGATTTGGTATCCACTAAGGATGGGGTCTTAATTGCCCGTCATGAACCAAATCTCATCAATACTACTGATGTAGCTAGTCGTGCTGAATTTGCTAGTCGGAAAAAGACGGTGTTGGTAGATGGTGTGGCTGAAGAAGGTTTCTTTGCTTCCGACTTTACCTTGGCAGAAATTAAAACTCTGCGGGCTGTAATGCCTCAAGGTTTCCGAGATCAGGTATACAACGGTCTTCTCCAAGTTCCTACCCTGGGCGAAATTATTGATTTGGTGAAAGAGGTTGAGGTACAAACTGGTAAGAAAATCGGTATTTATCCTGAAACCAAACACCCCACCTATCACGACAATTTGGGTTTGTCTCTGGAAGAAAAACTGATTGACACCCTCAAAGCGAAAGGATTTACTGATCCCAAACGGGTTTTCATTCAGTCCTTTGAAGTCAGCAATCTCAAGGATTTAAACAACACCATCATGCCGGCGGCTGGTGTGAATCTTCCTTTGGTACAATTGCTTGATGCCTACGATGTCGCCAACGATGGCACACTGTTGTATCAAGATGTTTACGCTCGTCCCTACGATTTCACTGTTAAGGGAGACACCCGCACCTATGGAGATTTATTAACTCCTACTGGTTTGAAAGAAATTGCTGCCTACGCTGATGGTATTGGACCTTGGAAACGGCAGATTGTTTCGGTGAAAACAGTTGATAACAATAATGATGGTAAACCTGACGATCTCAATAACGATGGTGTGATTAACGATGCGGATAAAGTTACCCTAGCACCCACCAGCTTGGTTAGTGATGCCCACAAAGAGGGTTTGCTTGTCCATCCTTACACCTTCCGCAATGAAAGCCGTTCTCTAGCATCAAATTACAATAACAATCCTGAGTTGGAGTACCGTCAATTCATTAGTTTGGGTGTAGATGGTTACTTTACTGACTTCCCAGGGACAGGAGACTTAGTTCGGGATCAAATTACGGCGAATCAAGTCCGATCGCCCCAAAATCCCACTGTTCTCTCTACTCCTAAATTTGATACCCTCACAGGTAAAGCCCCCATCGTCATCGGCCACCGGGGTGCAAGTGGTGAACGTCCAGAACATACAATAGAAGCCTACAAATTAGCGATCGCTCAAGGTGCAGATTTCGTTGAACCCGATTTAGTGGTAACAAAAGATGGTGTCTTAATTGCCCGTCATGAACCCATGTTAGCAGTCGGTGTTCTCAATACTGACGGCACAATTCAACGAGATACCAATGGCAAGCCAGTTATCAATACTACCGATACAAGCACGGATGTTTACTTACGGGATAAGTTTGCCGATCGCCTGAAAATCAAAAATTTAGATGGTCGCAATGTCGTCGGTTGGTTTGCTGAAGACTTTACCCTAGCAGAAGTTAAGGAACTGAATGCGATCGAACGGATTCCTGCTTTGCGTGGTACTACCTTTGACAAGGATGGATTGAAAGTACCCACCCTGAAAGAAGTCATTGATTTGGTGAAACAAGTCGAACTAGAAACAGGACGCAAAATCGGTATCTATCCCGAAACCAAACACCCCACTTTCTTCCAACAACAAGGCATCAATACCAGCCAAATCTTAGCAAACACCCTCAAAGCTGAGAACTTTACCGACCCATCTCGCATCTTCATTCAATCCTTTGAAGTTGCTAACCTCAAGGCATTGAAAAATACCATCATGCCCACCGCAGGGATTGATATTCCTCTGGTGCAATTGTTTGGTGGTTCAGGTCAACCTTATGACTTTGTAGTTGCTGGTGATACCCGCACCTATACCAATTTGTCCACCCCCGCAGGTTTAACAGAAATTGCTACCTACGCCAAAGGAATTGGACCGAATAAACAGCGGATTATTCCTCAGTTGACGGTAGATGCCAATAAGGATGGTACTGCTGATGATCTCAATGGTGATGGTCAAATTAGTGATGGCGATCGCGTTTTAGGCACACCCACAACCCTGATTCAAGATGCCCACAAAGCTGGTTTAATCGTTCACCTCTACACTTTAAGAAATGACGAGTTCTTCCTTCCCGATACTTACAAAAACGACCCCGGTGCAGAGTTCCGTAAGTTCATTGATTTGGGTGTAGATGGTTTCTTTACCGACTTCCCCAAAACCGGGCGACAAGTTCTAGTAAATAATTACCTAGCTGGTACAGGCTACGCTAATCCCAACGGGAATTTAAATACTCCTTACTTCAATAATTCCCCAGAATACTTTGCTCCTAATCAACCCTACTACGGCGACCTCGTAACAGCCAATTTGAACCGCTCCCAAGGCTTTGAAGGCATGGCATTTAGCCCTGACCGTCAAACCATCTACCCGATGTTGGAAGGAACTGTTGTCGGCGATTCTGCTGGTTCTGTACGGATTTATAAATTCGATGTAGCCAGCGAAAGCTACCAAGGTTTGGTAGGACGCTATCAATTAGCCAGTACCAGCAATGCGATCGGTGATTTCACTCCCATCAATAACAATGAGTTCCTAGTTATTGAACGGGATAATGGCCAAGGTAGTACCGCCCTTTTCAAGAAGATATTCAAAGTTGATTTTAGCAAGATTGATGCTAATGGCTTTGTCTCCAAAGAAGAAGTAGCCAACCTTCTCAATATCCAAGACACCAATGATCTCAATGGTGACGGCAAAACTACCTACGATATGCCTTTCCAAACCATTGAAGATGTGTTGGTAATTGATAGCAAAACCATTTTGGTAGCAAACGATAACAACTATCCCTTCTCTATCGGTCGTCCTCCCGCGATTGACAACAATGAGATGGTGGTGTTGGAATTAGACAAACCTCTTGCCCTTGATTCCCGTTTAGGTATATCTGCGTCTATAGCAGAAGCTACCCAATATATTGCCGGAACAACTGGTAAAGATGATTTGTTTGTCAGTGGTGGCACTGATGGCATCAAGGACACCATCTTCACTGGCGCAGGTAATGACACTGTTGATACTGTCTTGGGGGCAATTTCTCCCTTTGCTGGTAACAATATCGTTGATTCGGGTAGCGGTGATGATACTATCTTTGTGAATAAGGGCGATCGCGCTTTCGGTAGTGATGGTAATGACACCTTTGATGCGAGAGATGGTCAAGGTGGCAACCGCATATCTGGTGGTGTCGGTGATGATACCTTCTACTTAGGTAGCAATGACCGCGCTTTGGGTGGTGATGGTAAAGATATCTTCAGAGTTAGTCTTGGTGGTGGTAACTTAATTTCCGGTGGTGCTGGCGCTGACCAATTCTGGATTGTCAACGCTGAACTACCCTCTTCGGCTAATACCGTGCTTGACTTCCAACTGGGTACTGATGTGATTGGGATTAGTGGTGCTGTCAGTTTAGGTATTACCACATCCACACTCAAGTTAAATCAAGTTGGTGCAGATACCGCGATTGTCTTCAACAATCAAACTTTAGCTACTCTGACTGGGATTCAAGCCAGTAGTTTGAGTTTGACAGATCCTAAACAGTTTATCCTTGCTTAGAATATAATTCTCCTGTTGGGGTTTAGCGCAATGCGTTAAGCCCCTGATTTTTAGTGTTACGAGGTACAGTTTTTCATCGCCAAAACCGTAGGGGCGCAGGGACTGCGCCCTCCATTGTATTTCATTAGAGCGAGAATTGCTGTAAATCTCATTTTCCCACATCCCTATCGCCTTCCCATCATCCCCCCAAACAGCGATTACTAGTACACTGCGGCGTAAATAAAACAACCATTCTCAATCACTAAAAAGCTTACGTCATATTATTTTTGACTTTTGACTTTTGACTTTTGACTTACGGTACTAGGTCGTGCTTCGCTATCGCTATGATTCAATTAAGTAGGTTGGCGTTGAAAATTGTCGTTATAGCACTAGGCTTGAGGCAAGAGTAAAGAAGTTCTCAGCGATTTTACGTTTCTTTACACAGTTTGGTTTTATTGTGTTCACCTACTTATCACATTTAGTAAACTTCATCATGAGTACCAACCGATTCTAAAAGGATTGCTTGTGATTCTTCATGTTCAACAAATGTAAAAATAATTCTCAAATCATATCCTGCACTACAAGCCCAAGAATCTTGTAAGTCTCCTTTTAATTTATGAGTTTTTAGGCGTGGATGAAATGGATCTGTAGATAATAACTCCAAAATACTTTGAAAATTTTCAGTAATTTCTGGTTGTTTTTTTAATATTTTGCGTGCTGCTCGAATAAATGCACTTGAACGTAATAAAACAAAATTCACGAAAGAAGCTCCTCCATGAGTTGTGCAGGAGTTGCCGTCCTACATTTGCCTTCTGAAAACTCTTTTTGTGCTTCCTGAACATCTTTCACTAGACTAGTTCTTCGGTGATCGCGTAGTCGTTTTTGTAAAATCTGAATTAAATTTTCCTGATCTTCAGGTGGCAATTGATCAGCAGCTTCTAATATTTCTGCAAAAGTTGTTCCTGTCATCATGTTCTTATTTTTGTCTTTACTTGGTCACCTTAATTATATTTTATCTAAAACAGTGACAAATAGCGATTCCTGCGGAGCGCTTCGCTATCGCATCATCTCCAAATATCGAACTGACAAGTCAGCGTTTGCGCTATCACGCTCCCACAACCTATACAGCAGCAAACTGCTTGCAGCAGCACTTCGCTATCGCACCTCCCAAGATCCCCAAAAAGCGATATCTTCGGTCAGCTTCACTATTCCTGTTTCATTAATTTCTTAATAACGCCCGAAATCCCATTTGATTGAAATGCTCATCCGCAGTTAGCACATCAGTAATTCTCCGATTTTGCATCACAATACATGATATGCAGTCAACCAATCCCCATTCTTTATCTTGACGACTTCTGAATAATTGAAAAACAGCATTGTACAGTTCATTAGTTAGAGGAACTATTTCAACGTTTGGATCTGATTCTGTGAGATTCAAGAAGTTGGATTGCGGCGGTTCTATATCTTTGCTTAGAAAGAGCATTGCCAATTTCTAGTAAAATTGCTTGAGTTGTAACGAGATAAGAATTTTGAGCCTCAATTTGTTCAGCAAGCTCAACTGCTCTGGCATGATTTTGATCTGTAATTGCAGATAAGGCAATTGTAAAAGATGTATCTAAAAAAATTTCATTCATTATAATCCGAACTCGCGTACCTGATTTGATGTTTAAAGGTACTTCAGGAAGAAGGGCTGCGCTATCGCATCCCATCCCATCATCCCCCAAAACAGCGATCGCATCCCCACATCCCAGCAATTACCATTCTTTCTTCAGCGGAATTAAATGGGGCAAATGGAGCTTTTGCGGCTACTACGAATACAATTTATCTATCGCAAGAGTTTATTGCAAATCATCAAGAAAATATCGCAAGTATCACCAGCGTTATTTTAGAAGAAATAGGTCATTGGGTTGATAGCCAAATTAATACTGTTGATTCACTGGGAGATGAAGGGGCGATTTTTTCGGCTTTGGTACAAGGTAATAGCCTTGATGATGCAACCTTAGTAGCTTTAAAAACGGAAGATGATTCAGGGATAATTATAATTGATGGGGAAGCGATCGCTGTAGAAAATGCTGTTACTCCTTCCATTGGTTTAAATGCTCTACTAAATGAGACAGGCAAAATTTATCTATCTGTCGATGGTAATGGAACTTCCAGTTCCACCGGAACTTACGGAAATGTTAGAATTAGCTAAAGCTAATAACACTGGTTATCTTGCTGCTGTTAATGCTGTAGAAAATGCTAAATTTGGGATAACAGAAGCTAAAAATCAACAACAATTGGATTTAAAATTAAATGTAAGTTATGGTTTTAATAGTGCTTCTAATATTCAAGATACAAATAATTTAAGTTCGTCTTTAGTATTAAATCGTGAGTTTGGTAATCTCAGTCAAGATAATGCTGTAGTTAAAAGTGAAATCAGTTTACAAAATGCTAATTATACTCTAGCAAAAACTCAGGATAATTTAAATGAAGAGTTAAAAAATAAAATTCGTAATGTTAAAGATACTTTTAAACAAATTGAATTAGCACAGCAAGCCCGAAAGTTAGCAGCATCAAAAGTGATAAATGCTAAGGAAAGAATGAGATTAAGTAGTAATATTTCAATGACGGATATTATTAACTTTGAAAAAAGTTTAGTTGATGCTCAAAATCAAGAACTTAATGCTATCATCAATCATCTTAATAGTATCACGCAACTAGAACAGTTTTTGGGAATTACTCTGAGTAAATGGGTTAAATAATGCGATTGTAATTTCAGAGGGAACAGGGAACGGGCAACTTTTTAACAGGAAAAACTCATGTTTAAAAACATGAGATTGAAATAATGACACGGTCACTGAGCGGTGTCGAAGTGCTGTTTTTTTGGTGCTTACCCATCTTTTAAAACATCTTTTTTTTTGACAGAAGCTCTAAACTGGTGCAAATGAGTGTTTCTTATCTGTTCCCTGTTCCCTTTTTTTGTAACTTTTCCTGGTCTAATGAGGTACAAAATTATCTATTCATTAATGTTGCTATGAATCTTAAACCAAATTCTTCTTCAAAAACTCCTTTTTTGTAATCTAAACTCCACATTTCTAAGGCACATTCATCATCAATTAATGATGGAAATATCAACATCTTAAATTCTTTGAAGTTGGGAATATATTCACATTGAACATGAGAAATAGCCCCTATTTGTCTTCTGTCTAAAGCAACAGCTAACCTTAAAATTGCACTGAGTTGATTAACCATTGTCCGATGTTCTTTGTGCAATAGATTCCGATAGCTTTCATGTTTTTTCTTGGGTGGAGATTTGCGGTGATAACGGGCTATATTGGCAATAATTTCGATTTCGGTTTCGTTATAACCCAGTAATTCACCATTTCTAATTAAGTAGTATGAATGTTTGTGGTGTGCAGAATGGCTGATATAGTGACCACTATTGTGTAAAATGGCAGCAGCCCATAGTAATTGACGTTGATCTGCATTCCAATAATGTAATTGTCCTTTGGTTTGGTCAAATATATTAAGTGCAAAAGCGGTAACACGCTCGCTATGTTCTAAGTTAGTTTGATATTTTTTGGCAGTTTTTAATACACTGCGTTCCCGAATGGAACTTTGAAACCGCAGTCTGTTGTCAATGAAGCCATGAGTTAGCATCCAGTCTACAATTACGCCTTCCCTAAGAGACCGTTCACAGACTGTTACGGATTGTACTCCTAACAAGGTCATTGCTTCCTGTAAAATTACTGCCCCTGAAAGTATCACTTCTGACCTTTTTTCTGGCATTCCCGGAACGGTAGCCCGTTCTACATTGGTCATTTTGCGTAAGCGATTTACCCAGGTTCGCAAGTCTTGGAGACTGAATTGATACCCATTGAGGGTGGAAGGAACAAGACCTAATTTTTCCCGCGCATGGATGGTAGCGATGGTTTCTATTGTCCCAGATGTGCCGATTAACTGGGGAGAATCGCCAATTTTGAGTTTTCCTTGCACTTCTTCCACAGAACGTTCTAGCATTCCTCTAGCGTAAGCTTGGAGGTATTTAAATTCGGTTTCGCTGATGGGATCTGAGGCGATTAATTCCCCAGTTAAGCGCACTGCACCAACTTTTGTACTGGTGAGGCTGCGAGGTTCTTCACTGTCTCCTAAAATCAATTCTGTTGAACCACCACCAATGTCAATTATGATGTGTGGTTTGTTGTTAAATTCCATCCCCGACAATACACCTAAGTAGATGCGACGGGCTTCTTCAGGTCCGGAAATCAAGTCAACGCTTAAACCGACTTCGGTTTCGACTTGGTGGAGAAAATCTTTACCGTTGGGAGATTCCCGGACTGCACTTGTCGCCACAGCAACAATACTATTTGTCCCTAAGCTGTCAGCAAGAGTTTTAAATCTTCCTAAACAGGCGATCGCTTTCATCATCACTTCCGGTTTTAATTCGCCAGTAATTAAATTGCGATCGCCTAATCTCACCGTTTCCTTTTCTCTGGCAATAATGGTAAAAGATGGTAAAGTTGCTTCAATTTTTACCACCACCATGTGTAAAGAATTTGTACCAATATCAATAGCTGCAATCATCTGATTTTCTTGAACTGATTCACTAGGTTTATTTTCCCAGTTAGCCGAGATTAAATTTACCATCTTGTTTTGTGAATAGATGAATAGGGACTGGAGGACAAATAGCAAATCAGGATATTCTATAAATGTAAAGATATGTTAAATAAGCAAATATGTTGGAGACACCAAAAACCAACCAAGAACCATTATGGCTTGTAATTATCCGGCTGTTAAGGTGGAATAAACCAGAAGGGAGGTTAATTCTGATGATACCCGCATTGTGGGCGGTATTTTTAGCCGCTGCGGGTAAACCACCGTTACCCCTGGTGGGAGTGATTATTTTTGGTAGTATTGCCACCAGTGCGGCTGGATGCGTAGTTAATGATTTATGGGATAGAGATATTGATCCCCAAGTTGAGAGAACACGCGATCGCCCCCTTGCATCTCGTGCCATTTCCGTTAAAATTGGCATTGTGGTGGGGATAGTCTCCCTCGTCTGTGCCGCAGTTGTCGCTTTCTATCTTAACCCTTTAAGCTTCTGGTTGTCTGTGGCCGCAGTTCCGGTAATTGTCCTTTATCCCGGTGCGAAACGGGTCTTTCCTGTTCCCCAATTGGTGCTTTCGATTGCTTGGGGTTTTGCGGTTTTAATTAGTTGGAGTGCTGTTACAGCAAATATTACAGCACCGACTTGGTTGCTTTGGGGCGCGACGGTACTATGGACATTAGGATTTGATACCATTTATGCCATGAGCGATCGCCAAGATGATCAACGCATTGGCATTAATTCTAGCGCTTTATTCTTTGGTAAATATGCCCCTACAGCGATCGCTGTTTTCTTGATTGGTACGGTTATTCTCTTAGCTGGAGTCGGTTTATTAGTTAATTTAAATACAGCATTTTGGATCAGTTTAATTTTGGCTAGTATCGGCTGGATTTGGCAAATTATCCGCTTACAACAGCCTGAAATTCCTCATTCTGCTTATGGAGAAATGTTTCGCCAAAATGTCTGGATTGGTTTTTTAATTTTAGCGGGAATGATTCTTGGTTCTTTGTGAATTTGTCATCAATTTAACCAAATCAAAATTTTTCTGTCAATCTAACTCAAGCTAGATTCAAAACTATCAGGACTACTGTTTTAAAGGTTGGGATATTAATCTACAAGCTAGATGCAACCAACGGAATGAAGCGATCTATTTTTGTTAAACTCGCTCCAATAATTTTACTGTCCCTGGGTAGTTTTGGTCTAGTTATTGGCAGTTTCTGGATGACTAAAGCTGCTAGTAAAACCAAACAATTACAGTTAATTACTGATACATCACAATATCAAGAAATCCGTAACCACCAATGGGCTGATATTCAACAAATCCAACATTTTCCCGGACAAATTCCTAGTGATTCTCAAGTTTTACAAATGGCTTATGCTTCAGGATTAACTCCAGGAAGTAATTCTTTACAACTTCGGATCAAAGAACCACAAGCAAAGATTAAAAACCTCCTGACACAGTACAAAAAAATCTCTCAGCATCAATACCAGGGTGGGAATACAAATACTCATAGTAACCAACCCAACGGCGTACCGACAACATTCTTTTATACTAGCGATTCAGAAACAGAAACCTTTCCTAGCAGTTATGAAATATTGGTATTAAAAGCCGAAGATAAAAGCCAACCTGGTGCAAAATGGAATCATGGTAATAGTCATGGAGTCGCAATTGATGTTGCATCTTCAGAAATTATCTATTGGGCGGAAAAATGGTAAAAGCAGGAGTAAATTCAATCCCTGAAGAATAGAAGTTATATTTGATTTGTGGAGATTGCAAAAGTCAGATCCCCGGCTTCTTAAATAAGTCGGGGATCTTGTGTTATGTAGTCTTTGCGTAAGTATTGGTAGCGATCGCTCTCCCAGCGGATTTACCTGACACGTGAATCAAATTCTGGATATAGAATTTTTACCATAACAATCACACAATCTGCAAAACCACCAACGTCATATCATCGGTATTTTGCCTATCAGCACCGATAAATTGCTGAACTTGATCAAATAGATATTCCACAATTTCCTGGGGACTATTGCAATACTTACAAGCCGTTCTGAAGGATATAACAAAATTATCTTCATCAAAGCGATCGCCACCAGCCGCCGCCGCATCAGTCAAACCATCAGTATAATAAATAACTGTGTCCCCAGATTCTAACTGAACCTGAGCATCTTCATATTCGCTATTGGCATCTAAACCAATTAACATCCCCAACGTATCCAAACGGCTCACAGTTTTTGTCGCTGAGTGCCACCATAAAGGCGGATTATGGGCGGCATTACTATAAGATAAAATTCGCGTTTGCGGGTCATATTCTGAATAAAACATCGTCACAAAGCGGTGGGAATTTTCCAAATCCGCATACATAACCCGATTCAAATTTTGCAAAATTCCCGCTGGGGAATTACCATGCAATACTTCACCTCGTAGCATTCCCCGCAACATCGTCATAATCAAACCTGCGGGAACACCTTTACCCATCACATCCCCAATTACCAAACCCCAACTGGCATTTTCTGGAGATGCTTGTGGTTTGGACTTTAACTGGTTTTGATTAGTGGGAATAAAATCATAGTAGTCACCACCAACATGATTAGCCGGTTTACAACGGGCTGCTAGAGACAAACCAGGAATATTTGGACATTGACGCGGTAAAAGTCGGCGTTGAATTTCTGCACCAATTTCTAATTCTTGATCTAAACGTGCTTTTTTTCTTAATTCTACAGATAATTCATCATTGTCAATCGCAACTGCGGTTTGGTCTGCCACTAACCGCACTAATTTTTGTCTAGTTTCTGTCCAACTATATTCTGGATCACGACTCAAAACATACAGCCAACCCCGTTCTGTATGCTTAACTAAAATAGCTGTCCCAAAGATTTGCACATCTGGACCTAAAACGGCGTGCATTTGGTCATCTAGAATGCCTGTGGAAATGGCAGCAGGAGCAGAATTAACTAAAAGAGTAATTTGACTACTGGCAGTTTCTAGGGCTTTTCTAATATTTTTTCGTTGCTGAGTATCTTGCCAATGTAGTTGTTCTAATCTAATTTGTCCATTGGGTTTATAAAGAAAAAGTGCGCTACCTTCCGCATCTGTCACTCTGGTAGCCATGAGGGGAATCAGTTCCAAAAACTGATTTAAATTATTAAAGCTTCTGAGGGCAAATCCTAAGGAACTCAGCAAGTCTTGAATTTTATTTTGTTCTCGATGCAGCCTGGACACAAGTTCTTTGAGTGCCACCACAGGAGTGACATCTGTGGTGGTGCTGCTATTACTATCAGTAGGATGGGGGGGAAATTGTGACACAGGTTAATATTGCAGTTGAGAATAGCAAATGTGTGATTCTTTATAAATACTCTTTCTTGATAAATTGTGAGATCATATTCAACGAAATTCGTGATTTTAGCAAGAGTAGAAGAAATGTTGAAAGTAATTTTTTAAGTCTTGGTTAATGCTGAGGACATTTTTGATGGTTAATTTTCCATGATGATAAATTCTCTAATTTGTCAAAAATAAATCTTTGGGAATTGGTAATTTTTATGATTAATTAACAGCCCCTAATTCTTTCACAACTGAATCAACCCTTCATATATCTTGAGAAATAAAAGTTTGCGATTAGCAAAATTACCTCTATTCCTAAGAGAATATATATTAAGAATCATCAAACTAAAAAACCAGATAGATTTTCAGTGAGTTAATTCATGGTTTTTGTGTTGCTGAGATTTTGGTTAAAACATAGTTGTCATCATGCTTTTAATCAAAACTTGTTCAATTATGGACTACAAACATTTAACCTATATACCATAAATTCTCGAAATGTTTCCTTAGATAGATTTCTTTTATGGAAAAATTTCGCTTATTTTTGCTTAATGCTCTAAATTCAGTATATTTTTATACTAACATTTGAATTAAAGCGTGGGATTAAATATAAGTGTGACATTGCGGGGGATTTAGCTGATCAAAGGACATTAATATTCTGCGTTTATCTGCGTTTATCTGCGTTTATCTGCGTTTAATTATTCTTTAAGGCTTATTTTGTGCAGATTCATCTTAATATAAACTATTAACCAATAGATTCAATCTCACCCATATCATTGAGCAATACAGAAGATCCTACTGATAAAGATGAGATAATTTCACTAATTTTTTCCATTAAAGGTAGTAAATGATCAGGACGAGTGCTGCGAGAATCTAAAACAATAATTCTCAAAATTATATTAGTTAAATTTTGTTGATAGGGAAGATTTTTATCGGCTGTAATAAAGGCATCAAAAGGATATTTTTCAGCTAAATCAATAATTTCTCGATCTTTCAACCCACGCCATCCCATATCATTAACATTGTAAACTATGTCGCCTTTCCTTAAAAAAGGTTGTTTGAGTTTTTTACTCAAAAGATTTTCATCTAGTAATATAATCATTAAGCACAGCGTTCTTGAGCGATGATCAATTTAGCTGTATTTTCCAAGACTTTCATAGTTTGAGTCTCCAGATAGGGAAAATCACTAATAAACTCAGCTAATCCATTCTCCCCTTCGAGATAGTCAAAAAATGTTTGTAAAGGAACACGAGTTCCCACAAAAACAGGAACTCCACCCATAATTTCGGAATCGCGGTGAATAATTCCTTGAATTTCTAATAAGTTATTTAGCGTCATTTCTCATTCTCTAAAGATAATTTCACTTTTGATTATAGCTTGAGAGTAAAGGGGGGAAGAAAAAGCCGACTTTTGTTAGCATTAGTTAGCTTTTTTGGATCGGTTTTATAGATTCCGCGCAGCATTTGGACTTTGTTTGTGTAGTTGCGTATCCCTGACGGGAGCCGGAGGCATCTTTATAATCGCCGGAAACTTTTCAAACATCCTCTGAGGACAATTATTTTTCGGCAACGATATTAATCGCTTAACAATGCTTCTACAAATTCATGACTAGAGAATGGACGCAAATCTTCAATTCCTTCACCAGCCCCAATAAAACGAATGGGTAAGCCTAATTGCTGGACAACGGCGAGGGCGACACCTCCTTTGGCTGTTCCGTCTAATTTGGTTAAAACAACGCCGCTGAGTTGGGCTGCTTGGGAAAATACTTCAGCTTGTCGCAATCCATTTTGTCCTAAAGTAGAATCAAGAACTAACAGCGATTCTACACGGGCATTGGGGGCTTTTTTATCAATGATTTTGCGGATTTTGCTGAGTTCGTCCATGAGATTTTTCTTATTTTGCAGTCTCCCAGCGGTATCTATTAATAGTAGTTCGGTTTCTCTAGATTGAGCAGCAGCGATCGCATCAAACACCACGGCTGCCGGATCTGTGTTTTTCCCAGGATTGGCGATAACTTCAACACCGCTTCTCTCTCCCCAAACTTTGACCTGTTCCACAGCCGCAGCCCGAAAGGTATCCGCCGCACCAATTAAGCACTTGTAACCGGATTTCTGTGCTAGGTGAGAAATTTTACCGATGGTGGTAGTTTTTCCCGCCCCGTTAACTCCGGTAATTAACCAAATGGTCAGGGTGTCTTTTGCCGGTGCAAAACTAGGTTTGTCTTGATTTTGCAAGGGTGCATCTAGGATATCTCGGAGAATTTCTTTGAGATAAGCGATCGCTTGTTCTGGGGGAGTAACTTCTGCGAGTAATTTCTTTTGTAACGCACTAATAATATAATCAGTTGCCTCTACCCCCACATCTGCCTGGAGAAGTAATGATTCAATTTCATTGACAGCCTCTTGATTAAGAGGCCCTTGACCAACAATTGATTTTAGTTGGTTAAGAATATTCCGCCGAGTTTTATCTAAACCTTGACGGAGTTTTTTCAACCAAGTAATTTCTTCCAGGGAAATATCTTCAGCTTTTCTCCCTTGGGCGGCTAAAACCTTTGCTGACCACTTAAACCCATCATCAAATACCAGTTCTGGAATCTCTATTTCTGGTGCTGTCGGAGTTATCTGTATTTCGGGAATTTCGGTTTCTATGGCACTAGCAATTAATTTCTCTTGTTTAGCTTGTCTTTCTGCCGCAGCCCGTTCTAAAAAAGATAAATTAGCTAATTCTGGTTCTGGTTGTAGTTCATTAACAACATCTTCAGTAATTTCTGCGATGGTTGCATCTATTTCTATCGGTGCAGTTATTTCCCCTACTTGAGTTTCTACTATTTCTTCACTGATAGTATCTTCTTCAACCGCTACAGATAATTCTGTTTCTAGTTGTTGTTTTTCTTGAATATTTTTATAAGCAGCTTTAGCAAAAGCCAACAAATCCGCCGTATCTGGTGCGGTTGTTTCTGGTTCAGTTGCTTCTACTGCGGGTGTTTCTTCCTGAGATTGGTTTTCAGGAGTATCAGCAGATTCATTATTTGGACGACGAAACCAATTAAAAGCCATTGTAGTTTATTTTAGATAAAAATTTAATTAGGATAGGAGTCAGGAGTCACCGAGTCAGGAGTTAAGAAAGAAAGAAAGAAGGAATAAAAGTCTTACCAATGACCAATGACCAATGACCAATGACCAATTTAAACAGTTTGTTTTTGTTCACTAACTCGACGGAGAACACCATTAATAAAACGGTGGCCATCTTCTCCACTGTAGCGTTTAGCTAATTCTACAGCTTCATTAATAGCAATGCTGTCGGGAACTTGCATGAATTTTATTTCTGCGGTGGCTATTTGGAGGATATCTCTATCAATTTGAGCTAGACGGGTAACTTGCCAATCTACTAAAGCATTAGAAATAGATTCTTCGATAGCTTGATGGTTCTCGCTGACAGTAATAATAATCGCTTTAGCGTAATTACGAACTTCTTTATTTTGATTGGCAGACTGAATTAATTCTGGAAAATCAACAGATGTACCTAATTGATTGATAGCTATTTGGGTATAGGAAATTGCCTCTTTCAGCATGGTTCTAGCTGTATTCAAATCCGCAGCTCTCGTTTCGCTGGTTAAGAGACGATCATTACTCCGTTGCAGTTCTCCTGCGGCATTGTTCAATGTGTCCTGTACCTCTACTGTGAGAGTCCGAACTGCTCCTAAAACTAGCTTAGAAACTAATTGCTCGTCTGATAGGCTTTCTAGTTTTTTAGGGTTGATTGGTAATTGGCTCAAGGCTAATAGTGCCAATTCGCGGGCTATTTGTTGGGGTTTACGATGCTGCATACAGTTGGGATGATGAAAAATATGTGAGTTCTAGCGCAGATGAACAATTAGCTTATCTATTTTTTGCTCACTTTGCTAGGTTGGTATCGAGTTTAGTTTCTATTTCTGGAATTTCCTGCTGTTTTATTTCCAAAGATGATATTGCAGGGAGGTGAGAAGGCTGGATATTGGGGGACACTATACCACCAGACACAACGATTTTAAAAGCATCTTCAACAGATATAGAGAGATTAAGTACATCCTCTTCTGGTACTATCGCATACCATCCTGTGGTCGGATTGGGTGTAGTGGGAATAAACAGGCTAATTACAGGACGAGATATTTGACTTTGGATTTCATTGCTCATTGCTCCAGTGACAAAGGCGATCGCCCAAATGCCCGGACGAGGGTATTCTACTAAGACTACCCGGCGGAATTTACCATGAGAATCTTTTAACAGAGTTTCTAATAGTTGCTTGAGGGTTTTATATACCTGTCCAGCTAAAGGAATGGCTTGCAATAGCCGCTCACCGAAATCCAATAACCATCGTCCAGCAATGTTTCTAGCCATTAAGCCAATAGCCAAAATACTTAATAATGGTACGGCTAATCCTACTAGTAAATTAAGTATATTTACTAAAATCGGATTTAAGCCATCAAAGGGATTGAGTTGTTTAGGAACTTGGGTGAGAAAGTTAATTACCCATGTGGCTATGGTAATTGTTAACCAGATGGTGGTTGCGAGGGGAATTACCACCAGCAAACCAGCAATCAGGTCATTTTTGAAGTCTTGTTTCCACCTTTCCATTCCCAAACCCCGATTCTCCTTATTTAGCTTCGTTAAACTGTTGTGATTATTTTCCATTTCAGCAAATTAGTCACATTGCGAATATCAGAAACTGATGACAACAGGTGTCAGTGTCTTACAATAGGCTACTTCTTACTGTTAAAAAACGCCTTTTGTATCCGTCTTTAATGGCAAAAAGTCAAACTATCGCTACAAAAGTTCACAATTTTCCTTGTTCAATGTAAATATAGCCATTAACCCACCGTAATAGCGGCTGACAAATCTTTTAGAGTGTTACTTATCTTTGTAATACTTGTAAATTATTGTTGCAAGTCTGAGAGATATTATCTATCCTACCGCGCTATATCGCCAAATGCTCACAATTTAGGAATGACTATTTGGAGTTAATGGGAATTAATTTCCGATCACTTCTCTCACCAAACTTGCCAATTTATCTACACTATCAGGAACAGCGATCGATGCAGCTTTCTCTGCCATTCTCCCTAATTCTGTCGGAGATTGCAACAAATTCAAAACCTGAGTCGTAAATATTTCTGGAGTCAAATCCGACTGTTTAAAGGATAAAGCCGCACCAGCTTTAGTAAACACCTCTGCATTATAAGACTGATGATCTTCCGCTGCAAAGGGATAGGGAATCAAAATTGCTGGAGTACCACAAACTGCCAATTCTGTCAAGCTACCCGCACCAGAACGACTAATAGCTAAATTAGCTCTTCGCAACAAAGCCGCCATATTATTATAAAAAGCCAAGGCTATATATTGAGGATGTTGAAGACTGTTAATATCGGGATCATTATCACCCGTCAAATGCACTATATAAGCCCCAGCTTGAAACAAAGCGTCCGCGGACTGTCGGACTAATTTATTTACGGCTACAGCCCCCTGACTACCACCAAACACCACAATTAGAGGAACACCATTAGGAATAGGTAAATCTAAAGTGTTATTAACAGGCTCATCTAAGAATTGAGAACGAACAGGAGTACCCACACAGACAGTTTTTGTCCGAGGTAAATATTGAGTAGTTACATCAAATCCTATCGCTACCACATTACACCAAGGACCAAAAAAGCGGGTAACTTTGCCGGGTAAAGCATTGGATTCATGAAAAACTACAGGTAAACCCAAAGAACGCGCTGCAATTACCGCAGGACCGGCAATATAACCCCCTGTGGTGAAAACTCCTTGGAACTTTCCTTGTTTAAGAATACGTCTGACTTTGAGAATCGAGCTGATCAATTTCCACAAGGTGCGGATAGAACCAAGACTCAAACCTTGCTGAAAACCTTCAACAGCGACCGTATTTAAAGGATATGTCTGGGGAACTAACTGAGTTTCTAGCCGATTTGGCACACCCAGCCATTCAATATTGTATTCTGGCAGTTTTTCAGCCAATGCGATCGCCGGAAACAAGTGTCCACCTGTCCCACTAGCTGCTATAAGTAATCTAATTGATGGATTTACCATTCCCGCCTATACCATTTATCGCCTAATTTCATTAAGATAAAACAAATTCCTGATCTTGTATCATCAAATCAGTAAAATCTTCCTTATGACTAAAATTATCCCTTTATTAATGAAACGTAATAAAACATTAACTGTGAGTATTTCCCTAATTTCCAGTTTACTGGCAATTGGTTTATCCAGCACTTGGCAATTGGCTCAAGCTGGTCAAACCGGAAATGCACCCGCTACACTCACGAATCTATTAACACAAATTGATAATGCTGCTAATCAAGGTAATGTCCATGGTGTAATGAAATTTTATAGCCCTACATTTACTCATGGTGACGGCTTAAACCGCAAAGCAATGGAACAAGCCTTAACAGGACTTTGGAAACGATATCCTAAATTGCGTTACACGACCAAGTTAGAATCCTGGAAATCGGAAGGCAATACAATTATTGCGGATACTGTCACCACTATTAGCGGTTTACCTGCATCTGGTAATAATAATTTAACCCTTAACTCTACCATTAAATCGCGTCAAAAAGTCACAGGTGCAAAAATCGTTCATCAAGATATTTTATCAGAACGGACTCAACTAACCTCTGGAAGTAAACCACCCCAAGTAGAAATTAAATTACCACAACAGGTAAAAGTTGGGGAAAAATATAGTTTTGATGCCATTGTCAAAGAACCATTAGGTGAGGATTTTCTGCTGGGAACAGCCATAGAAGAACCCATTCAAGGTAATAAACTCCTCAACCCCACAATTGCAAATTTAGAATTTCTCAATTCTGGTGGACTGTTCAAAACAGGACGCGCACCCTCTACTCCCGGACCTCAATGGATTTCCGCAGTAATTCGCCGAGGTGAAGATATGACTATTATTACTCAACGGTTACAGGTGGTTAAGAAGTAGTTATTGGTGATTGGTCATTGGTCATTGGTCATTGGTGATTGGTAATTGGTGATTGGTGATTGGCAAAGAAAAACAACTGACAACTGTACGGGCGAAGCATTTGGAGAAGTATTTTTGGCAATGACCGATAATTTATCTTCCAAATGCTTCGCCCCTACTGACAACTGACAATTGACAACTGACAAATTCATGCAAAATCAAATTGTTTTTATTACTGGTGCAAGTAGCGGTATTGGCGCTGCTTGTGCCAAGATTTTTGCTCATGCTGGTGCAAAACTGATTTTAGCTGCACGACGGTGGGAACGGTTACAACAATTAGCTGATTCTTTAGATATTCCATCTGACAAAATCCATTTATTACAACTTGATGTGTGCGATCGCTTGGCGGTAGAATCGGCTATTGCTAACTTACCCTCATCTTGGAAAAATATTGATCTTCTCATTAACAATGCTGGTTTAAGTCGCGGTTTAAGTAAATTACATGAAGGCGACTTTCAAGACTGGGAAGAAATGATAGATACTAATATCAAGGGTTTGCTTTACCTTACCCGTTATGTTGTACCAGGAATGGTAGAACGGAATCATGGTCATGTCATCAATATCGGTTCTATAGCGGGACATCAAACCTATCCTGGTGGTAATGTCTATTGTGGGACAAAAGCAGCCGTTAAAGCCATTTCTGAAGGCTTAAAACAAGACCTTTTAGGAACTCCTGTGCGGGTGACTTCTGTTGACCCTGGTATGGTAGAAACAGAATTTAGTCAAGTGCGTTTTCATGGTGACACAGAACGGGCTAAAAAGGTGTATGCAGGTATTAAACCCCTAACTCCTGATGATGTAGCTGATGTGATATTTTTCTGTGCCACTAGAGCGAGTCACGTTAATATTAACGAAGTTATACTTATGCCAGTTGACCAAGCCAGCGCCACCCTAGTAAACCGTCAAGTGTAACCCTCTTTCCCAGCCGGAGTCTGGGAACGAGTTGACAGTTTCAGATTTGTGTGTTATCGTGAATGAAACCAAGGCTGTGAAAGTTTCTGTTAAATTAAATAGCTCGAATTTCTGAAAAGTCACGAAGTCAAAAAAAAGATCGCTCCACTCCGTTACGCTTGGCAAGGGTAAAGAGGAAAAGAGCAGAGGGCAAAAGAGCAAGAGTGTAAAGGGCTACTAAGTCCTCGCCGCACCACCACATACAACCCGAAAACCAATACCGTGGTCGTAGGAGTCGAGGCCGTAGTAGTTGCGATAAGCAGAACGGCAATAATCAGGATTGCTGTCCCACGAACCACCGCGCAGCAGCTTAACGTTTTGATTAGTTTCGCTTATCCATGCACTTACATCATTAGGCGCATCCTCATAGCTATCATGCCAAGTATCAGCGCACCATTCCCAGACGTTGCCGTGCATATCATATAAACCAAAGGCGTTGGGCTGAAAAGTTCCTACTGGAGTTGTTCTTCCTCGATATTCCCCCTTGGGGGCATTACCATAGGTGTAGTTACCATCATAGTTTACCTCATTTGTGGTGATTGTGTCACCAAAAGCAAAAGGTTTTGCAGAACCGGCACGACAGGCATATTCCCATTCAGCTTCACTGGGTAAACGGTATTTTTGTCCTGTTTTGTGAGAGAGTCTAGCACAAAACTCAACGGCATCATTCCAAGATACTTGTTCTACAGGTAGTTTATCACCTGGGAAGTAGGCAGGACGAGAATTTAATTCTCTAGCAACTGGAGGACAGGAATAAACGACTTTTTCCCATTGTTCTTGAGTAATAGTGTATTTTCCCATGTAGAAGGGCTTCACCGTTACATAGTGTTGGGGACGTTCATCATCTAAACTGTCTTTCTCTGTTTTTGGTGCGCCCATGTAAAATGTCCCACCAGGAATATAAACCATCTCCAATTTTACACCAAAACCCAAATCTTGGCTAAAAGATTGATTTAAGGATGAATTTGGAGAAGTGATAGGTAATTTATTTAATTCTTCTTGACGGGTTTTGATTTCTTGTTTGATTGACTCAATTTTATTCTCCCACTTATTACGAAGTCCTGGATCATTTTCATTACGTTTCTCATTTTCATACTGTTTAAGAAGTTGAAAATCTTTTTCTAATTCTTCTTCAAGGTGCTGACGCAAATCCACAATTTACTTTCTCCCTAATTTTTTGATCACGAACTCCCAAGCAGACTTGATATTAAAACCAGTTCCCAATTCTAGCTCACCTTCATAATTAATTAAAAAAGGAACAATTGGTAAAGTGACAGTAATTTTATGTCTAGTATCTAATTCAGGAGATTTGATAATTTCGGCAATTTCTGCTTGACTGCTAGAAGGTAAAGAAGGTATGCGTGATTCTAGAACTGCCAACATTTGCAGCATTTCTGACTCAGATACTTGATTAGCTGCTACTGCATTTAACATATTTTCTGTAAAAGCTAATTGAGTCTGATTTAGCTGTTCAATAAAAACTCTCAAAATTGCTTGTTCAGAAACTTGATAACGAATTAAAAGTGAATCTTGGTTGATAAGAACAATATTTAATTTTGCGTCTATTTGCTGTAATTGGTTTTCTATTATTTGCAGTTGATTTCCTACTACCTGGATTTGCGGTGTAGATATACCAATTAACTGTTGTTCTAATTCTGTATATTCTTGTTTATAATTATCAATAGATTCCTGTTGTCGTTTAATTTCTTTTTTATATCTTTTTAATGTTCGAGGGTTGTCTTCAACAGTTAATTCTTCCTCAAATTCTTTCAGTAATTTTTGATCTTGAGTAATATTATCTAGTAAATCTGTCAATCTTTGTTGGAAAATCTGGGAAAGCATGAGTTAAATGCCTTAATTTGGGGATTGTTGAGGGTTTACGGAACTTTTCAACCTAGTGTATCATAAATATCCCCTAAATTAGCTATTAGTCATTTCAAACTTTTGCGCTATGCTATCAAATAGATAAATACAGATTATACTTAGCTAATGCACCCTGCCCGCCTGGGAATGAATTCTCAGTCTAATAGCTAAAGTGCGTTAAAACGCACTGTGGTTAACTCAAAATCAAAAATTACCCTATTTATGCCGAAGTAGTCGGTTTTAACCGACTTTAGCTTTTAGACAGGGAATTTATTCCCTGGCTGGAAGGGACATCAATTTACGTTAAGTTGACACCAATGAAGCTCTTGCTTTACCCCTACGAAAGATATAGTTTTCACCTAATACATATTTTGGGTTTTCTGTCAATGCTTGAGTCTTAATTACAAAAAATTTACAAGGTGCGCTACACTGAGTTAATCCAGATTAACGCACCCGATAGTTAATTAAGGAACAATCAAAACAGGACAGGGAGAAAGGTTAATTACCCGCATGGTGACGCTATCAGTTGCGCCTTCTTCCGTTAAACCTAGTCCTCGACAACCCATAATAATTAAACTGGCCTCAACTTCATCAGCAACATCACAAATAGTAAAGGCTGGTTTACCTTGTCTTTCTAGTAATTCGGTTATAATTCCTTGTCCAGAAAATAAGGTTTGGGCATTTTCTAGAAGTTTGGCAACTGCTTCTGGAGATACCATAGGACTGGTAGCAGGTGCTTCTGGGTCGGGTTCTTCAACGACTGAAAGCAAAATTAAGCGACTGCCATAAGTTTGCACAATATTGGCAACTATATCAGCGGCCTCTCTGGCTTCTCGACTTTGATCAATGGGAAATAGAACTGTTTTAAACATATCTCACCTCTGCGCCCCTCACTCCGGTAAAATCTTGATGGTCATATTTTGAAGACAATAACAAAAAAGTAATCAGGAGAGTTGTACTGTGTCTAAAAAAAGTTTAGCAAGTTTATCTGCGGCTGATATATCTGGAAAACGCGCTTTAGTACGAGTTGATTTTAATGTGCCTGTGGATGATCAAGGAAACATTACCGATGATACCCGGATTCGGGCAGCGCTGCCAACTATCCAAGATTTGACCCAAAAGGGTGCTAAGGTCATTTTAACAAGCCATTTCGGTCGTCCCAAGGGTGTAGATGAAAAATTGCGTTTAACCCCGGTTGCTAAACGTCTTTCTGAGTTGTTGGGACAGGAAGTTATCAAAACTGATGACTGTATTGGTGATGATGTTGCTGCTAAAGTTGCGGCTTTGGACAATGGCCAAGTGCTATTGTTAGAAAATGTCCGCTTTTACAAGGAAGAAGAAAAGAACGACCCCGAATTTGCTCAAAAATTGGCTGCAAACGCTGATTTTTATGTAAATGATGCTTTTGGAACTGCACACCGCGCTCACGCTTCTACTGAGGGCGTAACTGAGTTTTTAAGTCCTTCTGTGGCTGGTTATTTGGTTGAGAAGGAATTGCAATATTTACAAAGTGCAATTGAAGAACCTAAGCGTCCTTTGGCGGCTATTATTGGCGGTTCTAAGGTTTCTAGCAAAATCGGTGTGATTGAAACTTTGTTGGAAAAGTGCGATAAGTTGATCATTGGCGGTGGGATGATTTTCACCTTCTATAAAGCCCGTGGTTTGAATGTTGGTAAGTCTTTGGTGGAAGAAGATAAGCTAGAATTGGCTAGAGAGTTGGAAGCTAAAGCCAAAGAACGTGGTGTGGCTTTGTTGCTACCTACAGATATTGTTTCTGCTGATAAGTTTGCGCCTGATGCTAATGCTACTACTGTCAGCATTGAAAATATCCCTGCCGATGGTATGGGTTTAGATATTGGTCCTGATTCTATCAAGGTTTTCCAAGCGGCTTTGGCTGATTGTCAGACTGTGATTTGGAATGGGCCTATGGGTGTGTTCGAGTTTGATAAATTTGCTGCGGGTACGGAAGCGATCGCTCATACTTTAGCAGAAATTGGTAAAACCGGCGCAACTACCATTATCGGTGGTGGTGACTCTGTAGCGGCTGTAGAAAAGGTAGGTTTGGCTGATCAAATGAGCCACATTTCTACCGGTGGTGGTGCGAGTTTGGAGTTGTTGGAAGGTAAGGTTTTACCTGGTATTGCAGCTTTAGATGAAGCGTAAGCTGTTAAATTCCGCTAATTGATAACAAATTGAGTAGGGGTGTAGTTTTGCATTACCTTACTCTTTTTGTTAGCATTTATCTACTAGCATTAGGAAGTTAGCCAAAGGTAAAATTATGGAAACCCAAGAACTGAAAGCCTTGATTAAAGAGATAGTTCAAGAAGTATTGCAACAAGAAAAACTAACGCTTTATAATACCTTGTTACCATATATAAATAATACAGAAAATCAAGAATGGAATCAATTTTCTCTTGAACAGGCTATGAGAGGTTTTGAAAATGATCATCTTCCCGAATACACAGAAGCGGACATTATAGAAAAATGGCAATAGTTGGTCAAATTGTTTTATTCAAATTTCTCCAAACGAATCTGGCAATTGGAAAGTTACGCCCAGCACTTCTAATTAAGCCATTAATCAACAATTATGATGATTGGCTAGTTTGTATGATTTCCACTAAAACAGGGCAAGAATTGACTGGAATTGACGAAATTATTACACCCAATGATCAGGATTTTAAACAAACAGGCTTAAAATCAGAAAGTGTTTTTCGAGTCTCACGGTTAGCAGTTGTATCAGAAAAGATATTATTAGGAAATATTGGTGAAATTTCCACAGAAAGATTAGAGCGAATTAAAATGAATCTGGCTAACTGGATTTTAAGTAATTGAGTTTAGGAAGTATTTATTATGTTACATAATAACTTATAAATAAGATTCATAAGCAGCTATTTCTGCATCTAATTCACGGCGATTTGCAGCCATATCTTCTACAAATTCATCAAAAAGTGGATCGTCTTTGAAAATACCATCAAACTGAACAAAAGGATTAGATTTTTCAATATCTTCTGGCAAAATGTCTATGTTTTGAACAATCTCAGTTTGTTCGATTTTGTGATCAAGATTAATCTGATTAATTTTTTCATCAACAATTCTATTAATCAAGGATTCTAAATCCTGTAAAGTCAGTTCGGTAATAGACTGATTATTTAGCATTTATGATTTACCTCCAGTGGTAATATCAGGTTTGTTTTAACTACAATTTATATAATATCAAAATTGTCTGTTAACTAAACTGGTTTAATTCTAGCATACTTACTTACTGGGGAAAAAATCAGTCAATTGTCGATTTAAGTATATTTCGTGTATATTAGTAGATATTTAATCATAAACGTATCTACTACTACACAACCATGAATCAGATATGTTGTCTCAACCCGGAATGTAATAACCCCTCAGTTCCCGAACACACCCAATTGTGTCCTAACTGCAACGTTGCTATAGTCACCTTGAAAGACCGCTATCGTCCGATTAAATCATTAGGTAGTGGGGGATTTGGCAAAACCTATTTAGCGGAAGATGTTGACAAATTAAACGAAAAGTGTGTCATCAAACAATTTGCACCTCAAATCCAAGGAACAGCAGGACGAAAAAAAGCCACAGAATTATTTTTACAAGAAGCGCTACAATTACTAAAACTCGGCAAACATTCACAAATTCCCACTCTGTTAGCTTATTTTGAAGAAAATAGCCGTCTGTATTTAGTACAAGAATTCATTGACGGTGAAAATTTATTACAAGAATTAGAAAAACAGGGAATATTCTCAGAATCAAAAATCCGCGCTTTGTTACAAGATTTATTACCCATCTTGAAAGTAGTTCACGAGTATGGTGTAATTCATCGAGATATTAAACCAGAAAATATTATGCGTCGTCCTAGTGATGGCAAATTAATATTAATTGATTTTGGGGCATCAAAACAACTCCAGGGAACAGTTATAACAGGAACATTAATTGGTACTTTTGGTTATGCACCTTTAGAACAAATGCGGGATGGGAAAGTATATCCAGCTAGTGATTTATATAGTTTGGGTGCGACTTGTTTTCATTTACTAACAGGAGTTCATCCTGGGGAACTTTACCAAGAATATGGCTATGAATGGGTGAAAACTTGGCGTGTTCACTTACAAAAACCTGTTAACCGAGACTTGGACACAGTTTTAGATAAATTATTACAAAAATATTATCAACAGCGTTATCAATCTGCTCAAGCAGTTTTACAAGATTTAAAAAATTCAAAATTAACAACTAAAACGACTTATCAAGCTTCACACAAATCTTCTCAAATACCATCTCAGCAACAAAATTCACCGTTACAAACATCACCTATTCAAGTTAAATCAAAGCAAAATTCAATTATTCCAAAGCGGCGTATTTCTCAGCCAAATAACTCACTTAGGATAATCATGTGGAGTTCAATAGGAATTTTCGTGCTGGGAATAGTTTTTTTAGGAACTCAATCGGCTCATATTCCAACTATTTGTAAACCACTGGATAACTGTGCTAGTGATGAGGAATTTAGTTCTAAATACAAACAAGCAAAAGATATAACTGTTACTGCTCAAAATTTGTTTGAAAGTGCCAAGAATGTGGAAGATTTACAAGCATCTCAACAACAGTTACAAGATGCGATCGCTCAACTAAAAACTATACCAACATCTGCTAAGGTATATGATGCTGCCCAAAAGGAACTTTCCGATTATCAAAGTCAATTAACCAAGATACAACGTCGTTTAGATAAAGAAAATCAAGCGATTGACTCCATTAACGAAGCCGAACAACAGGCTAAAGATACAGATGAACAGATAAGAAAGGCGCGAACGGTTAGTGAATATGAAGCGGTTAAGGATAAATTTCAACAGGCGAAGGATAAATTGCAGCAGGCGATCGCTACATTAAATGATATTCCATCTGATACTTTTATCTCAGAAAGGGTTACTAATCTTAAAGAAAGCTATCAATCAAAAAGGGAAGAAGTAGATGCTATAATTGAAGATTTGAAAAAGCCAACACCATCACCTGAACCAACACCTACATCAACTCCTACACCTGATCCCACTCCAACACCAACTCCTACTTCTGAACCGACTCCAACTTTATCAGATACAAAATGGGACTATAGTGTTTTTAATTCTAGAAAAACTTACAGCGATCGAGAAATACAATATATTTTGAAATCAGGAGCTAGATATGATGATTCTAATAAACAGGTAGAGTGGATAGTTGATGAAAAAATTAACTGTTTTGGAGGTTCTCAACTTCCTGATGGCAGCAGAGTTTGCTTCGATTTTAAACTAGGAGTAGAGTTTAGTGCTGTATTTAAGGATGCGGATGGAGTAACTATTGAGACGACAAATCTTTATGAAGATGGAAAGAACTCTCCAATAAAACAACAGGGCAATATAACTATATATCGCTATAGATACATATTAAGCATTCCCGAATCAGTGTGGTCAAGATGGTCAGAAGTTAGTCAAGTTATTATTGAAAAACAGTAAGTTAGTAGGGTGCGTCAGTATGAGTAATTTATCGGTGTGGTTGGGGTTTATAGCACTGACGCACTCCAAATTGAGATAAAAGTGCTGATTTTCTCATTCAACTTTCTAATTCAAGCATAATTGTAGAATATAAAAATAGTCTCATGTCTCTTGATACAAGTAAATATTTACATCCTCAAGGAATTGCAGAACTTTGTGCGATCGCTCATACTTAAATCCAATCTTTGATCAGTTGAATATTTTGTATTTTTGGATAAATAGCATTGTACAATTTTGCATCAGCAGTGATAAATTTACAGTTTTCTCTAATGCTTAAAGCTAGGTAAAGACTATCGTAGACAGTTCTTTGATAATTCACGGCAAACTGATAGGCATCTTTTAATAATTCATCGGCAGGGAATATTTTTAATTGTATTTGTTGAAATAAATCAATTATCATCTCAGCGTCCTGATTTGTTAAACCTTGAAATCGCTGTATTTTCCAAACAATATTACCAATTTCTGCATAAATTAAGTCTGGAGCAATCAAGGTAATTTGTTGTGATTGATAAGCATCAAGAATTTTATTTGCCTCTAATGAATAATCTTGAGCAATAAACCATTTAATGGCTACACTACTATCAATGACAATTTTATCTGTGATCATCTGTCTCTATCTTCTCGCAATAATTCTGTCAAATCAGAAAATTCTCCATATTTTTGCTTTAAGTTTTCTTGAAAAATATGTATGTTTTTAACAAGTTCAGACTGTTCTATTTTGTTATGTTTAGCGAAATTTATTCGATTAATTTTTTCATCAACAATTCTATTAATTAAGGATTCTAAATCCTGTAAAGTCATTTCGGGAATAGACTGGTTTAGCATATTTGATCTACCTCCAGTAGTAATATCAATTTTTTTTAAGCTAGAATTGAACTAAACTGAGCTTTATTGTAGCATACATTCGTATTAGGAAAAATTCATAAAACGTTTGGTATGTTACCAATAACCGTTGAAATACTTCCAGATAACGCAGGAGTTCTGGATCTAGTGTTCCTAGAAGGGGAGCATCTGGATCACGCACACGAACTATATCTATTGCTGGGTTAAGACGCAAAACAGCAAACTTTAGCTTTGGTGACAAATTTTCATCGAGCAAGAAACGGATTTTCATACAAGATTTAACCGCTCCTGTTCTCGTTGCGCTTTGATTGCTCTCAAACGCTGTATCATTGGAGAGGGATTAGCAGCAGCCTCTTGAAGTCCTTTGATTTTATCTTACTTGACAAAGGCTTCTTCGTGGGAGCTTAATTTCTGAATTTTATGTGTTGTGATTGTGCTTGCTGCGGATACGGAAGCGAACTGATAAGTCAGAGCTTGCGATATCACTCATACTCTAGCAGAAATTGGCAAAACTTCCACAACAACCGTTATCCTTAGTGGTGTATCTGTCGTTGATAGCGTTATCAGCGCTATGCTAGAAATAGCAAACTTCAAGGAGAGAGCAAATCATGGAAGAATTACTAGAACTCAGAGAATTAGTGGTTTCTGGCAACCTAGAAGCGGCTCTATCTTTAATTGATGAATTAGAAGAAATGAGTAAAGAAGATAAAATCAATAAAATTTATAGTTATTGTGTAGTGCTTTTAGTCCATTTAATTAAACAACAGGCAGAAAAAAGGACAACTCATGCTTGGGATGTTTCCATTCGCAATGCTATTGACGCAATTGATCGGATCAACAACCGCAGAAAAGCTGGAGGATATTACATGAACAAAAAAGAAATAGAAGAAATTTTACCAGGAGCTTATAATCGAGCTTTAGATAATGCTTCTTTAGAAGCTTTTGGCGGAATTTATGATGAATTAACCTTGAGAAATATTGTAGATCAAGAATTAATTATTAAACAGGCATTAAATTTTATTTTTAATTAAATAAAGCGCGAAGTTGATTAATGAAAAAATTCTTTTCCTATTAACTATCTACAATTAATAAACCAAATTAAGGAAAACAATATGCAAGTACAAACTCGCAAACATATTTACACCCCTGAAGAATATTTAGAATTAGAAGAAAAAGCACTTTACAAAAGCGAATATCGCAATGGAGAAATTATACCTATGACTGGTGGCACGACAAATCATAATCAAATCGCGCTTAATTTTGCATCATCTTTATTATATGTTATTAGAGGAAAAAAATATCGTGTTTTTATTGGAGATGTGCGTTTATGGATTCCTGAATATAGAGAATATACTTATCCTGATGTGATTGTAACTGATGGAAAACCTATTTATGCAGGTAAAAATAATACTACTGTGACTAATCCTTTGTTAATTGTTGAGGTTTTATCCAAGTCTACAAAAAATTATGATCAAGGGGATAAATTTACTTTTTATCGTTCTATTCCCCAATTTAAAGAATATGTTTTAGTAGAACAAAATCAATATCAAGTGATGCACTATAGCAAAACTAATGAGGGAGAATGGATTTTTAGAGAATATAAATGTGAAAATGATATTGTTAAATTGCAATATCTTGATTTTGAAATTAGTTTAGTAGACATTTATCAAGATGTTAATTTTGACGATAAAGAATAATATCAAGTTCGGATAATTACTTACGATATACAGCAATTTCTGGTGTTATGAGGTACATATTCAGCGGGCAAGATGCCCGCACTACAAGAGCGAAATCTGCTGTAAAAGGTCAAATTATGGAAACCCAAGAATTAAAAGCCTTGATTAAGGAGATAGTTCAAGAAGTATTGCAACAAGAAAAACTAACGCTTTATAATACCTTGTTACCATATATAAATAATACAGAAAATCAAGAATGGAATCAATTTTCTCTTTAACAGGCCATGAGAGGTTTAGAAAATGATCATCTCCCTGAATACACAGAAGCGGATATCATAGAAAAATGGCAATAGTTGGTCAAATTATTTTATTCAAATTTGTTAGATTGCTGATATTTTCAATATGGTTATTGCTCAATTTTCCAAATCGCTTGGATAATATACGCACCAATAAATTTGTTGCTTGTCGAATTTCACTAACTATTAAATCGGTGGTTAGAAACCGCGTCTACACAGGAAAAACCCACGCAGGTGGGTTTCAAACCTTTGATTTTTGTTTAGTCCGCGCCGGCGGACTTTGTTTGTGTAGCCGCGACTTCTAGTCGCCAAAGCTTAACTATTTTGATTAGTTGATTCAGGTTTAGGAACTATGGGATTAGGAAGAGGTGGAGGTGTAGGGATTTTCGATTCTGGATGGGTTTTGCTATTAGTTTGATTCCAAAGAATCATAGACAACAAACCATCTGCTAAACCGTTATTACTACCATTATTACCACCAACAATGATATCGGGAATAATGCGGACATGATGATCACCGACAATTTCCATCAACTGCATAGCTGTGTAACCTTGTAAACCCACTGCTTGTACACCTGTCCGGTAGGTTTCTGCTTTGGCGTTACCTGTGGCTCGGATACCTTCTGCTCCAGCTATGGCTTTGAGTTTAATAGCTTCAGCTTCACCTGTTGCTTGCTGAATTTGGGCGTTAGCTTGTAACTCGGCAATTGTCACACCTTGTTCCGATTTTACCAAATCTTGCTGAATATCTGCGATCGCTGTTTCCCTGACCAACATTTGCCGTTGGGTTTGTGCCATTTGCTGAACTTCGTAAGTTTTGCGTTGTTCCTCAGCAATTTTCCTGTCTGTCAGCGTGTGCATTAATTCATTCGGTGGGGTAATCAAACCAATCAACGAATCCACTGCTTGCACATCATAAGCACGTAAGGCAGATTTAACGTATTCAGAAGCTTCTACTTGGCGCTCGCTTCGGGCAATCAAGAAATCCAGGATAGTATATTCTTGAGCCGAGTTGCGGAAATAATTCCCCACAATGGGACGCAACACTTGATCAATAACATTTTGCATTGAACCTAAGCGGGAAATAACTTTCGGTGCATCTGAAGCACCAATGTGAATAATTTGGAATATCTCCAAATCAAAGCTAAAACCATCAAATGACAGAAGTTTCAGTGCCGTTAAATTCGTATCATACCCATGCTGACCACTAATTCTATCAGTAAAGTTTAAGACAATGTTTGTTGTTGGCACTAACTCAACTTTCATCACTTTAGTGTTAAGCGGGTGTTTCCCAGGATATAAAGGCTCAACCCAAACACCCTTATGTCCTTGATTGACCAAATTTCCGTGAGTGAAAGATGCCCCGCTCACATCTTCCTGTTCTTCACCGACAAAAGAAATCACCACACCTACATAACCGATAGGGATTTCAGTCATCGGTACTTGTTCAATATTTACCAACCAAGGATTCAGATTCCACGAACCCGACAATAATACCTGTTCTTGCAAACCCCGTTGTCCCCCAGCGTCAATAAACTTTTGACCATTCTGAAAATTATTATGTCCAGTAATAGCACGCCCAGCAATTTCACCGGCGGCAATTGGTGAACCATCCAAAGTAGTCACAATCCCAACTTTTTCTGCGGCTATTTCATAGATTTTTAACTGTTCTGGACGCATACCCTCTTTACTGGCATTTCCGGCTGTAATCACTTTAAACAGCGCTGTATTGATGCGGTAACTACCTGCGGTGATAAAAGCAATCTGTCGTCCTTTCTCCCCACCTTTGGTCAAGAATTTGCGCGCATCTTGGAAATTATCACATTCGACAATTTTGCCCAAAATCCGTTCTGGAGGGTTAGAAGCGCCATCGGCGGCGACAATCAGAGCGATTTGACCTTGGGGGACAACGATTATTGATTCTTTCTTAACTGCATATTGCCAAGGCCAATAACCCCAGTGCCAACCAGGGGCGAGGGTATCTGCTTGTAAGCCCGCTTCACCATTCAAAGCGATTAATCTACCAGGAGGTAGTCCTTTACCGGAAAGGGTGAATTTTTTGACAACAATACCAACTTCCCGTTCACCGATAACTACCAGTCCACCAAATAAGAAACAACCACCAATAATAATGGCAGGAATAATGATCAAAGACTCAATCCCCATGGCTTGATAGGGGATTTGGCCAGTTACAGACTGAGTAACTGATTGTTGAGTTTGACGAGACGGGATTGAGACAGAAGTTAATTCTTTGGCTGTCAGTGTTTTTATGGGAGTGGCATTAACAGCATTAACACCACCGGCTAAGGCTAAGGCTGCAATTGCAGATGTAGCCAAGCTGACAAATTTATTTTGCTTACTTTTACCAAGAGAAAATGGAAAGCTTTTCATATATCTGCCTCTTTGGGCAATTAATCATCTAAGGTATCACTTCATGAGGATGGAATGATTTTTCTGAAACTTAATGTAATTTTTTTACCAGACTTCCGATTTTTTTAAGGTTTAAATTTTGTTAACAAATATTACAATATATTTCTTAATTTTAATTCGATGCTACAATACAATGCTGAATATTAATAATAAAATTATAGTTTTTGGTAATTCAATATGATTAACAATAAAATTAAACCTAGACAAGCATTAAGCAAAGCATTTCTGAGAATTAAACCAATTAGAAATGAGTTTGAGATATTTAAAAGGAATCTGATTACACTACTTAATCAAATTGATGAAAACGAAAGAGAGGAATTTCATAAGAATATTCTGACTGATTTTTTGAAAAATACCTATTACGGTGCTGATTACTTGATCAATATTAAAGCAAGTAATGACTTGGTGATTTATAATGGCAAAGATACTAAAAGCAATGTTGGTGTGATTTTAGAAGCTAAAAAG
Source organism: Dolichospermum lemmermannii CS-548 (assembly GCF_028330815.1). Classification (NCBI taxonomy): domain Bacteria; kingdom Bacillati; phylum Cyanobacteriota; class Cyanophyceae; order Nostocales; family Aphanizomenonaceae; genus Dolichospermum; species Dolichospermum lemmermannii. Next base: position 28,307 of record NZ_JAQMTJ010000115.1, on the reverse strand, counting down.
GTAAATAATAATGAAATGCTCAAGGTTGATAATTTAAATACTAAAGCATTACAACAATTAGTTTTATACTTTTTACGAGAACGGATTACAAATAAAAATTCAGAAATTAAATATTTAATTGCTACTAATATTTATGAATGGTTCATTTTTGATGCAACACTTTTTGAGAATCTGTTTGCTCAGAATAAACAATTAGTCAAGCAATTTACTGATTTTGAAGAAAAACGTCTATCTAATTCTCGCACAGACTTTTTTTATAAAGAAATTGCTCAACCTGCAATAGATAAAATTCAAAATGAACTAATTTTTACACATTTTGATATTAGAGATTATGAACAGTATTTAATTAATCAAAATCCTGAAAATGATCAAAAACTGATTCCTTTATTTAAGCTGTTTTCACCACAACATTTATTAAAGTTACCTACTATTAATGATAGCAATAGTTTAAATAGAAACTTTTATAGTGAATTACTACACATTCTGGGTTTAACGGAAATTAAAGAAGGTGGCAAAAAATTAATTCAGCGTAAACCAATTAATGAAAGGGAACAGGGTTCATTAATTGAAAATACTATTACTCGCTTGCAAGAATTACGCAAGATTGATAGATTAGAAAATTCCGAACAATTTGGAGAAAATACCGAAGAGAAACTTTTTAATGTTAGTTTAGAATTAGCTATTACTTGGATTAATCGCATTCTCTTTTTGAAACTATTAGAATCCCAACTAATTAACTATCATCAAGGTAATAAATCTTTTGCATTTCTCAATTTAGCAAAAATTCAAGATTTTGGTAATCTCAACCGTTTATTTTTTGGGGTTTTATCTCATAAACCAGATGAAAGAGAAGAACATATAAGAAATCTTGTTACTAATATTCCTTACTTGAATAGTTCTTTATTTGAAGTATCAGAAATTGAACATAAAACCATAGTTATTAGTAATTTAATCAATGATGCAAAACTTTCTATTTTCAATAAAACAGTTCTTAAAGAGAATGGTAATACACGTACAGGTAAATTAAAAGCACTAGAATATATTTTTGCATTTCTTGATGCTTACGATTTTAGCAGTGAAGGTACAGAAGAAATCCAAGAAGAAAATAAAACTTTAATTAATGCTTCTGTTTTAGGTTTGATTTTTGAGAAAATTAACGGTTATCAAGATGGTTCTTTCTTTACTCCTGGTTTTATTACTATGTATATGTGTCGGGAAACTATTCGCAGAGCAGTTTTACAGAAATTCAAAGAAATTAAAGGTTGGAACTGTGAAAGTATTGACGAATTATATGATAGAATTACAGATAAAAAAGAAGCTAATCAGATTATTAATAGTTTAAAAATTTGTGATCCAGCAGTAGGTTCTGGACATTTTTTAGTTTCAGCTTTAAATGAAATTATTACTATTAAAAGTGATTTGAAAGTTTTACTTGATAGACAGGGAAAAACTTTAAGAGATTATGATATAAAAATTGAAAATGATGAGTTAAATATTACAGATGATGACGGAAAATTTTTCACATATAATCCTAACAACTCAGAAAGTAGACGCATACAAGAAACAATTTTTCATGAAAAACAGACAATTATTGAAAATTGTTTATTTGGTGTAGATATAAATCCCAATTCAGTAAAAATTTGTCGGTTACGTTTATGGATTGAGCTTTTAAAGAATGCTTATTATAAGACCTCACCCCTAACCCCTCTCCTGGTAGGAGAGGGGAATATAGGAGAATTGGAAACTTTACCAAATATTGATATTAATATTAAAATTGGAAATTCTTTAATCAGTCGTTTTCCTTTAAATTGGAATTTACGGACAATTTTGAAAAAAAGTGATTGGAATATCGAAAGTTATCGAAATGCTATAAAAACCTATCTCCACCCTGATAACAAAGATCAAAAACAGGAAATGGAGAGGTTAATTAATGATATTAAAGGTAATATACGTACAGAAATTAGTAGCAATGATCCGAATATAGAAAAGCGAAATCAAAAAATTGCAGAACTTCGTCATTTACGAGATCAAAAGTCATTATTTGCAGAAAGTAAAGCAGAAGCAAAAAATCGTCAAAAAAAGCAAGAAGAGTTAGAACAGCAAATTAATGAACTTAATGCTGAAATTGAAGAGAAAAAAAGTGGTAAATTGTATCAAAATGCTTTTGAATGGCGGTTTGAATTTCCTGAAGTTTTGAATGATGAAGGTGATTTTATCGGTTTTGATGTAATGATTGGTAATCCTCCTTATATTTCACTATCTAAAATTAAAGAAAAATCTCAAACTGCTTATTTTGAAAATAATTATCAAACTTATACAAAGGGTTCAGATATTTATTGCTTATTTTACGAAAAAGGAAGTTGTTTGTTAAGAAAATCAGGATTTTTAACTTACATTACTTCTAATTCTTGGTTAAGAACTATTTATGGTGATTCTCTGAAAAAATATTTAATTGAAAATCTGCAACCTCAGACTTTATTAAATATTGAAGATATGCAAATTTTTGAGGAAGCTACTGTAGAATCAAATATTATTATCTTGAAAAAAGATAAAGTTAATGAATTTTTTGATGTTGCTAGTCTCAATAATAATTATCTTGTCGGTTCTTCATTAGATGAGTATTTCGATAAAAATTGTTTTCAATTTATAATACCTAATACATCAGAATGGATTATAGGTAATAAAGAAAGCGGAAGTTTGAAACAAAAAATAGAGCAATCTTCTAAGCTTTTAAAAGAATTTGATATTAATATTAATAGAGGTTTACTTACTGGACTAAATGCAGCTTTTATTATCAATGAGGAAACTAAAAATCAATTAATTGCTGAAAGTTCTAATTCTGCTGAAATAATTCAGCCAATTTTAAGAGGTAGAGACTTAAAAAAATATAGTTATGAATTTTCTGGATTTTATCTAATTAATACACATAATGGAGTGGCAAAAAATAACATCGAGAGAATAAAAGTTAAAGAAAATTATCCATCTATTTATAATTATTTAATTTCTTTTCTTCCTCAAATTGAACAAAGACAAGATCAGGGTAAAGATTGGACAAATTTAAGAAACTGTGCTTATTTAGATGATTTTGAAAAACCTAAAATTGTTTGGGGTGAAATTTCTGATCAACCTAAATTTGCGTTTGATGATTCTAATTATTATGTTGAAGCTACTGCTTTTTTAATGACTGGTGAAAAACTTAAATATTTGTTAGCAATTTTAAATTCAAAACTATCAGAATGGTATTTTAACCAGATTTCAACTACGACAGGAATGGGTACAAATAGATGGAAAAAGTATAAAATTGAAATGTTACCCATTAAAGAACCTACGGAAACTGAAGAATTGTTATTAGAAAAAATAGTTAATCAAATTCTCAACGCTAAAAAATCAGATCCAAAAGCAGATACAACCGCATTAGAAACAGAAATAGATCAGTTAGTTTATCAACTTTACGAATTAACAGCAGAAGAGATAAAAATTATAGCAGGATAAACACCACAAATCCCAGATATCCGACTTCTTAAAGAAGTCGGATATCTAAAAGATAAAGCTATTTAAAATACTAATAAAATAAGGGTAGGCAATTTGCCCACCCTCATTAGTTTTAGATGCAGTATACGATTTATACCGAACCGCCGGCAGCTTGAAAACGAGCGCGAGCGCGTTTAAATGCTTTTGTTGCCTGGATTTGTGCTTGACGATCTTCTGGTTTGACTTGATTTAGGCTAGTCTGTGCTGCATTAAAAGCAGTGCGGGCTTCTTCAAGTTGAATCTTGTCCCCACGTTCAGCACCGTTGACTAAAATTGTGACTTCATTTTCATCAACTTCAGCAAAACCGCCTAAAAGTGCGATCGCTTGCCAAGGGGCATTTTTAGAAGCACGAACACGCATGACACCTATATCCAAAGCTGTCAACATTGGAGCGTGTCCACTCAAGATACCTAATTGACCAGTAGTGCTAGGTAAAACTACTTCATCAGCTTCAGCATCCCAAACGGTTTTGTCTGGAGAAATTACACGAACGGTCAGAGTCATAATTCTTAATTGGTGATTGGTGATTGGTGATTGGTAATTGGTAATTGGTAATTGGGAGAAATTTCTTACCCATCACCCATTACCCATTACCCATTACCCATTAGCCTTTCAGCTTTTCAGCTTTAGCTTTAGCTTCAGTGATATCGCCTACCAAGTAGAAAGCTTGCTCAGGTAAAGCATCTAATTCACCAGAAAGAATTTGTTGGAATCCTTTAATGGTGTCTTCCAACTTCACATACTTACCAGGAGAACCAGTAAATACTTCAGCTACGAAGAAAGGCTGAGACAAGAACCGCTCAACTTTCCGCGCCCGTGCCACAATCAAACGATCTTCTTCAGACAATTCATCTAAACCCAAAATGGCGATGATGTCTTGAAGTTCTTTGTAACGTTGCAGGGTGGATTGTACAGCCCGTGCAGTATCGTAGTGATCACTACCAACAATGTTGGGTTGCAACATGGTGGAAGTAGAACCCAAAGGATCAACCGCAGGATAGATACCTTTAGAAGCCAAACCACGAGACAATACTGTTGTACCGTCCAAGTGGGCAAAGGTAGTTGCTGGTGCGGGGTCAGTCAAGTCGTCCGCAGGTACGTATACAGCTTGAATAGAAGTAATAGAACCTTCGGTGGTGGAGGTAATCCGTTCTTGCAAAGCACCTACGTCAGTACCCAGAGTAGGCTGATATCCTACCGCAGAAGGCATCCGACCCAATAGCGCGGATACTTCAGAACCAGCTTGTACGAACCGGAAGATGTTATCAACAAATAGCAATACGTCTTGCTTGTTGACATCACGGAAGTACTCAGCCATTGTCAAACCAGACAAACCAACCCGCATTCTTGCTCCGGGTGGCTCGTTCATTTGACCATAAACTAGAGCAATTTTGGATTCGTTGAGGTTATCTTTATTGATAACTCCAGATTCCATCATTTCGTTGTAGAGGTCATTTCCTTCCCGTGTGCGTTCACCCACACCCGCAAATACAGACACACCACCGTGTTGGGTAGCGATGTTGTTGATCAATTCCATCATGATCACGGTTTTACCAACACCAGCCCCGCCGAACAGACCGATTTTACCACCGCGTTTGTAGGGAGTGAGCAAGTCAACAACTTTAATCCCAGTTTCAAACACAGAAGGTTTGGTTTCTAAATCTGTGAATTTAGGAGCGTCACGGTGAATAGGTAGATATGCTTCGGCGTTTACGGGACCTTGCTGATCTACAGGTTCGCCTAAAACATTGAAAATCCGTCCCAAGGTGGCTTTACCAACGGGTACTGTAATCGGAGCGCCAGTATCAACTACTTCTAACCCACGAACTAAACCGTCGGTGGTACTCATAGCCACCGCCCGTACTTGGTTGTCGCCTAGAAGTTGCTGTACTTCAACGGTTAAGCTGATGTTTTGTCCAGCTTCATTTGTGCCTGTGATGGTTAAAGCGTTGTAGATTTGGGGTAATTTACCGCCGGGGAACTTAACGTCTACAACCGGACCAATTACTTGGGTAATGTAACCTATGTTTGTTTTTTCTGCGGTGGTGACCATGCTGCGCCTAAATGATTGAAGCTAGTTTTCACAAGTGGGTCGTTTAAGACCCCAGATCAAGCGATATCATCTTTTAGGTTAGCACTTAACGACTCCACCTTCGCCTTAAATTCATTATTAAGACCAGATCCTTGATTTTTTAAAAGCAGTTGGAAATTTCTGGTATCAGATGCAAAAACGCTATCTAGGACTCAATCCTGCTTGCAAACGTTTGCAGGTGATGATGAAAGCTTTGTCAGGCAGCTTGTTGTAGCGACAGTTGATCTCCTAATATCCAAATTCCCATCATAGATAATTTTCAGTTTTATGTGAATTTATGTTTTCTGATTTTGGGATTTAAATCTACCGGCAATAAATTCTCTCTTTTCTAAATGTTTGGTTTGGCGTTTGGTAACTCTTTCTCTCCACATTCGGAAACTCGATGATTTCATTTCTCTTCTCATGAGAGCAATTACCTGTTTTTCTAAGAGTCCAAATTGTTTTTCTATCACATCAAATGGTGTCCGATCTTCCCAAGCCATTTCGATAATACGATCTATGCTTTCAGCATCTAAGTCAGGTAATTTCATAATTCTTTTTTCTCTTGTTTTTTATTGGAGGTAGAACCTCTAAGATAACATTCCCAGTCTGGAGACTGGGAACTAGTACACAACGGCGTAAGTCAATCAACCATTAAAAATTTGACAAAAGCTTGTGTAATCTGCTTTTTTAATTTTTAATTTTTAATTCCGCACTGCGGTACTAGTAGTCTGTCAAATTTATTTTGACGGGTTTTTGGTAGTGCGGGCATACTTCGACAAGCTCAGTACAAGTCTTGCCCGCGTGAGCGAGACGCTCACACTACAGTCCATCATTTTTATCTTGACAAACTACTAGAAAGAACCTCTAAGATAATATTCCCAGTCTGGAGACTGGGAACGAGAAAACGAGAAACGAGGAATTGGGAAAGAGAGAATAGATCCAGACCATGTTCCATAAAACGCCTGAATACTCTAAAATAAGAGCAGGTACAAAAAACTCTGTACTTTCCCTCCAGTCGCTTCATCCTTATTGCTTATGAATTTCTCGTTAGCACGACAGTATTTTTACCAGGAGATTCAACAACCTGACGAGGATATCAATCTCGCAAAGGCAGCTTTATATATTGCCCAGGAAGAATATCCAGATATTGACCCTGAAGAATATTTAAATGCTCTTGATACAATGGCAATGGAGTTAGAGGAACGTTTGCCTTCTTCTCGCTATCCCCTGCGGATTATTCAAAGTATTAATCAATATTTATATGAAGAATTGGGTTTTGATGGTAATAAAATTGATTATTATGACCCGCGCAATAGTTTTTTTAATGATGTCATTGAACGGAAAATGGGAATTCCCATTACTTTGGCATTAGTTTATATAGAGGTGGCAAAACGGATTGATTTTCCCATGGTAGGGGTAGGAATGCCGGGACATTTCCTGATTCGTCCAGATGTGGAAGATATAGGCATTTTTGTGGATGCTTTTAATGGTGGAGAGGTGATGTTTGCCCAAGACTGTCAAGAAAGGCTTTCACAAATTTATCAACAAGAGGTAATGCTAAAACCTGAATTTTTAGCAGTTGTGAGTAATCGGCAATTTTTAGCTAGAATGTTGACTAATTTAAAATATATTTATCTTCAGCAGCAGGATTTAGAAAGAAGTTTGGGAATAGTAGAACGAGTTTTAATGTTATTTCCAGAAGCGAGTTTTGAATTAAGAGATAGGGGTTTGTTGTATTATCAACTGGGGCAGTTTTCTCAAGCTATGGAAGATTTACAAATTTATTTAATTAAAGTTCCTGATGCTAAAGATGCCGATGTTATTCGTCAATTACTTGCTAAGTTAAATTAGTTAGTTGTATAATCTTATCAAGAGTCTATCGAGTCAGGAGAAGTTGTTATGCTGACCATTGATACTAATAAAACATTATATGAGCAAGATTTTTATCTGTGGATACAAACTACACTTGCAATCTTGAGAGAAAGAAAATTAGAACAATTAGATATTGAGAATTTAATTGAAGAAATTGATAGTATGGGAAGGAGTGAAAAGAAAGAACTAAAAACTCGTCTAGTTGTCTTAATTGAACACTTATTAAAACTACAATATTGGACAGAAGAAAAAGATTATAATGCTAGGGGCTGGCGTAATACTGTTGTTGAACAAAGACGACAAATATCCTATACTCTAGCAGATAGTCCTAGTTTAAAAGGTATTTTAAATGATGTATTTCTAGATTGTTATACAGATGCTAGAAATGATACAATAAATAAATATCAACTTCCTTCAACTTTATTCCCTGAACAGCCATCTTTTTCTTTAATTCAGGTTCTCAATGCAGATTTTATGCCCTAAGTCTAGAGTATAGATGAAGATGGAATGTTACTAAAAATTTAATCAGATTCAGATTTTTTTCTGCGTCTAACTTTAATCAGTAATTCATCTTTAATTCGGTTTAAAATAGAAGTTTCATTTAAAGTTGATAAAATTTGACTAACTACTGCTTTTGGTCCATCTGGTCCCCAGGTTGCACCATTGGCTAAATAGGCTTTGGTAACTTGGCCAATACTGTAGGAAGAGACACCAGCTACTCCTGCTTGAGTTATGGCTATAGATAAATAGGGTCCAATTGTCATTCCTGCTGTTGCTGTTGTAGAGACACCAAGGAGGGTTTTTAAACCACTTAAACCCAAATTTGCTAATAGTTCACTAGCACCGATACCACCCATACTCAGGGCGATTTTTTGGAGTAATTTCACAGCACCGGTTTCGGTCATAGGGATACCGTAAAGTTTGGATAAACCTAAGATTAAGGAGATATCTATAATTACGGCACTTAATATATCAACTACTGTAACAGGATTGAGAGCGATCGCTAATGCTTTTGTGATGACTGCTTTCCAAATTAACTGATTAGCATTTTCTTCCCTAATTATTAGTTTACGCTGTACCAACTGCTGATTGACATTATCAGCATAAAGCATCGTATTCAAAGCCACTAAAGCCTTCCCTTCATGGTGGAGAATTTCCAATATTTTCAATTTTAATTCATCAACTTGGGATTTACCTTTTTGCAATTTTACACTCCTAGAACCATCAGGATTTTGTTCGGCAATTTTGACCAATGGTGAAGCTGCGGACATGACTATTTCTGCGGGTGAAAGTAATTCCCGCACTCTATCATCTCGAATTTTTTCGTAAATTGTCATGCGGTCAGTTTCCGGATATTGATCAACTTTATTAAAGACTAAAATTATCGGTTTACCGACTTCTCGCAATTGCGATAAAGCTATTTGTTCAATCTTGGTCATGTCTCCAGAAATAACAAAGAGAATTAAATCGGCTTGTTTAGCAATTTGTTCAGCTAAAGCTGCGCGAGTTTCACCGTCTACTTCATCTAATCCAGGAGTATCAATTAATTCGACTTGGGATTGGCCATTGCTGGGTAATGTGGCTTTTAAAGTTCCTAAAGCTTCTTCACTAATACTCCAATTTACTGTTTGTGCATCACGAGTAACACCATGTAAGGGACCAGTAATAAAGACTTCTTGACCAACCAAAGCATTAAGAAGGGAAGATTTACCCCGTCCTACCATCCCAAAAGCTGCAATTTGTACTACCATGCTTTCGAGTTTATCTAGCATGATTTCTAAATCATTAATTTCTGCTTCTAAACCTGATTTTTCCGCAGCAGAAAGATCAAGATTATTCACTAAGTTTTTGAGTGCGGTTTTGGCTTGTTTATAGTTAAGTTCGGCTTGAATATCATCAAAGGTAAAAATGACGTTATCTAGTTCTTCTTCCCAATTGGGGATGGATTCGGGTAAAGTATTCATTAAGATTAGGGAACAGGAAACAGGTAATAGGAAGTAATTACATTTTTAATTTTTAATTCTTAATTTTTAATTCCCTAAGATATGACAACTTGATGTAATTCATTGGGAGTAAGATGAGAATGAACCACTTCACCATCACGAAACCAAACAATCCGCTTAGTTTGACGCGCAACTTCTGATTCATGGGTGACAATAACAACGGTGATACCACTGCTATTAAGTTCATTAAACAAGTCTAATACTTCCTGGGTGGTGTGAGAATCAAGTGCGCCGGTGGGTTCATCTGCGAGGAGAACGACGGGATTGTTGACAATGGCGCGAGCAATTGCTACTCTTTGTTGTTGTCCTCCTGATAATTGGGTAGGTTTGTTATTGAGGCGTTTTTCTAACCCAACTTTGATTAATGCAGATGTCGCGCGATCTTTTCTTTCCCCAGGTTTAACGCCAGCATACACCATTGGTAACATGACATTTTCTAGAGCCGTTAATTGATTTAATAAATGGAATTGTTGAAAGACAAAACCTAGTTTTTTATTACGAATATGCGCCAATTCAGTATCACTCATTTGGGCGACATTCAAATTATCTAAATAATAATTTCCGTCACTGGGACGATCCAAACAACCGATAATATTCATGGCTGTGGATTTACCCGAACCAGAAGGACCCATAATCGAACAGTATTCACCTACTTCTATGACTAAATTTACATTATTCAGTGCTTTAACTTCTATTTCTCCAATTCCATAAACTTTGAAAATATTTTCCAGCCGAATAATTCCTGATGGCGGTGCAGATTGGGGAATACTTGTATCAGTTATCGTAAAAGTATTATCCACGGAAATTTATCCTCATGTCAAAGTATAATTGTAGCGAATATCCATTAATTTTAAATTTTTTTACGCCGTTCTCAGTGCTACCATTGGGTCAAGTTGAGCGGCACGACGGGCAGGAACTACACCAAAAAATAAACCAATCCCACCAGAAACACTAGCAGCTAATAAAACTGCACTTGGTGAAATTGCCGCCTGTAATGGGGTAAGGATACCCACTAAAATAATACTACCACCGCCTAAAGCAATACCGATTACACCACCAGCTACTGATAATATCACGGCTTCAATCATGAATTGCAAAAGAATATCTTCTTGAGTTGCACCAATAGCTTTACGCAGTCCAATTTCTTGAGTACGTTCAGTTACAGAAACTAGCATAATATTCATAATCCCAATCCCACCCACAAATAAGGAAATACTGGCAACCGCAGCTAACATTAGTGTCAAGCCGCTGGTAATTGTATTGGTAATTTCCAAGATATTTTTTTGGCTTTGAATAGTAAAATCATCTTCACGGACAATTTTGTGCCGACGACGGAGTAAATTTGTCATTTGAAATTCTGCTGCTGAGATGCTATTTTCATCTTGAGCAGATACAGAAATTAAAGAAACATTAATACCAAAAGGGGATGTTCTCCCCACTAACCGACTAAACATAGTGTTGATAGGAATAAAAACTGTATCATCACTGTTATTGCCAAAGGAAGAACCTTTAGCCACTGTTAAGCCAATCACCTGAAAAGTAGTATTTTGAATGCGGATTTTTTGACCAACAGGATTTTGATTATCAAAGAGTTTGTTGGCTAAATCTGGAGCTAATACTGCTACTCTCTTATTACGTTTAATATCGAAGTCATTAAAAAACCTGCCTTCTTTAATTTCCACATTACGAACTGTTATATAATTAGGAGTAGTGCCAATAACTGTACTAGTTGTATTTCTATTTCTATAAGTAATTGTAGTTCTGTTATTAATTTCTGGAGCAACTTCTTTAACTGCACGGACTTGTTTAGCGATCGCTTTAGCATCTTGTAAAACTAAAGTTCTGGGCATTGTTGTCACCCTTCCCCGACTACCTGGACTCCCAGGGACAATAAATAAGGTATTCGGTCCTAATGATGCAAATTGCTTAGTTGCCAATGTTTGTGCGCCTTCTCCAATGCCAATCATGGCAATAACGGAAGCATTGCCAATAATAATTCCCAACATAGTTAAACTACTTCGCAACTTATTAGCTAATAAGGTAGTAGTTGCCATTTTTACACTTTCTAAAATGTCCATAATTTATGCTTACTTTTTATTTTCTTTTCCCTGTTCTATTTTCTCTTTTTCCTTCGTTTTAGGCAGATCAATAAATACCCGATCTCCGGCTTTAAGACCATCTAAAACCTGAATTTGGTTATCAATATTCGCGCCAATTGTCACAAGACGAAATTGAGGTTTATTTTTTTCACCTAATAACCACACGCCAGTTTTTCCCTTGCGAGTAACAATTAATTCCTGGGGTATTAACAGCGCATCTTTGATATTATTGCCAAGAAATGTGACTTCACTGACATTCATCCCTGAACGCAGTTTTTCAGCCCCCGTGTTAATCGCCACGCGCACCTGAAATGATGTGACATTTTGATCAACTACCGCTTCGGGAGCAATCAAACGTACCTGTCCCTGAAAAACTTCTTCAGGATAGGCATCAATGGTAATTTCCACTTTTTGTTGCTGTTTAATTTGGGATATATCTACTTCAGGAACATTTGCTAAAACTTCTAAACCTTTTGCCAAAGCTACTATAGAAGTTGAAGTGGCAGAAGCATTACTAGAAGCGGAAATTGCTGGACTAACATAACCTCCCACCGTCGCATATCTCTGAGTGACAATTCCCGAAAAAGGAGCGCGAATAATTGTATCTTCTAATTGAACTTGTTGTTGTTTTAACTGAGCTTCCGCACTAGCTACTGCTGCTTTTAATCTAGCAATTTCTTGGGGACGATTACCATTTTCTAATTTTCGTAATCCTTCCTTTTCCTGATTAACAATTGCTGCTTGCTTTTGAATATCTTGGTTGCGGTTGCCCACTTTCAGTAAAGATAATCGGCGTTGTGCTTCTTCTAAATTAGCCTTAGCTTTACTATTTTCACTGACATATTGTTCTAAACTATCTTGGGAAATAGCCCCATCTTTAGCTAAATCTTGATAACGTTTGACTCTGGATTGGGTAAGTGCTACAGAAGCTTTTGCCGAGTCAACTTGAGCTTGTGCTTGTTGAATTTCCTGTAACCGATTACCATCTCGAATAATCGCTAATTGTGCCTGTGCTTGGTCTACACGGGCTTTTGCTTGGGCAATTTCTTCGGGACGACTGCCGGCTTCGCTTTCTGCTAATTGTGCCTTTGCTTGTGCTAAATTAGCTTGGTACTGGAGAATTCGCATTTTAATTTCCGAATTATCCATGCGAGCAATTATTTGTCCTTGCTTGACAGTATCTCCCTGTTCCACATTTAAATATGCCAAAAGTCCTGGACTTTTAGGACTAATATTTACACTTTGAACTGGTTGAACTTTGCCACTAGCAGTAATGCGGACAGTTACACTTTTTGCCTCTACAGGAACAGTTAATTTAGTCACATCTAGCGGTTTATTTTTTTGCTGGATGGTTTGAATAGTGGCTGTTGTTCCCACAATTAAAACACCACTAGCTATTAAACCCATTAACCAACGGAATGGATATTTAACTTTTTTGCCAATTAAGGGAATTTCTATGTAAAAAATCATGATCAAAAAAGGTTAGGAATAGAAGTTAGCAAGAATATTCTATAGTTGAGAATCTATGATAATCATTTGATTTATCTAATTCATCACCTGATTAGGTGAATTTTCAATTTCTATTTTATAAATTTCTATCTCTCTCCTAGTTATACTATCATATTTCTCTTTGATTCGTGATCATGACTTATTTCCTATTTTTTAATTTAATTTAGATCCCCGACTTCTAGATCTCCGACTTCTTCAAGAAGTCGGGTATCTGGGATTTTGACTATTAATTTTATAAACTAATAAACTTTGTTGCTTGCTATCTTCTAATTTCTGGGCTATGGAAATAGCTTGTTTATATAAAGCCTTGGCTTTGGTAAAGTTATCCATGTTTTCAGAGATTTCCCCAGAGACGACTAAATATTTTAAATCTTCTGCGGGATTTTTATTTACTTCTGTAATTGCGACACGGTTTTGTAACATTATCTGAGAAATTCAGCCCTAGCATTTTCCCTTTGGTTTTGGACAGCAGATGAGCTATTGTGATTATTATAGCTAAAGTTAGGACTAAATCCCAGCTTCGCCTAAGTAAATAGCCCGAATATCAGTAGGTAATTTATCTTCTAGCATCAGATAACCTTCTTGGAGAGAACTTGCTACTTCAGCGGGGGAAATTTGTTCTCCTTCAGCTTGCAAATATGCAGCAATTCTGGTTTCACTCCAGTGGAAAGTTTGTGCCATTAAGACGATTAATCGTGATATTGGTGGGAGTTGATCTAATGCCTGTTCTACATAGCACCATAGCGGTGGTGATGTATCCTTGAGAGAATAATGAATAGCTTCTGTGGGTGGTAGTTTAATCTCGTTAATATGGAATGCCGTGATATTAATTAACCAATTTTGTAAGGTTAAAGATTCCGTCTCTGTCGCTGCTTGGTTTAAATTCAGTCCACCTAGTTCATAATATATATTGCGCCAAATCAGAGCAAACAAATAATCAGCTTGCACAGGCGATCGCGCTGAATGCCGAATTAAGGTGTAAACTATGGGGCTATAACGGCAGAAAATCACCGTAAAATACTTGCCATAATCAGGATATTGCTGAAATAGACTCAGTAGTTCTTGATCACTGTGATGAAATAGCGACTTCACCAATGGGTGATTAGCTTCGGGAAAGTGGGGAATTTGCACAATCTCTGGACTAGATAACTGTTAAAATATACTAGGGAATGGTGATGTGATAGCTAACAATATTTGCAAGTCAGTTAATTTGTCAATGTCAGACAACCAGACTATTGATAAACTAGAAATTAGGACTTAATGTTAGTCTTAACTGACAACTAAAAGCGTTTCCTTTATTGTGATCTTGTTTGTTCATGGTTATAGAAGCTAGTTCCCTAATGTTCCTGCCAAGTCCACTAACTTTCGGCTCGTTTTTGCCTTCCCTGCCCTTGGATAGCCTGTTCTCCACCCAGGGGATTATGATTATGCTGCTGGCAGCTTACGCGGGCGCTATGTGGATGTTTTTGAGTAGCGCACCTAAAGTTTATACTGTCATGGTATCAGATTTAGAAGTTGCCCGACAGTTATATGCAGGTTTGCTAGATTTGCCAGTGGCGGAAGTCCCTTTGCACTATTATTACAACTACGAGCAAACTATCGGTGCAACAGGTATTGATCCGCTATATATGTCCGCTAGTCCCAGTTGGTCTAATAACACCATGAATAATGGTAATGACGGGCTGTGGTATCAACTCAAGAAAAATACTCAATTACATATTATCACTGGTGCAAGTTTAGGCAAAAAAGATCAGCATCGTCATGTTTGCTTTGATCATGATTGTCTAGAATTAATTTTAATGCGGGTAGAAGTCAGGGGTTTAAAGTTTAAAATTCGCAACCAAAAGCCTTTGAATTTTTTAGTTAAGGATTATGAAGGGCGCGTCATTGAAATGGCTGAAGTTGCTAATTAGTCATGGGTGTGTTGGGTTTTCCTGACGCACCCTGAATATTTTTTATCTCCCTGTTACCTACCTAAACAGTTGACAATCATGTGACATACTCCACACACTCCCTTTCAGGTGACTGTGGGCTTCTCGGCGACTCCTCTATGAAGACATTAACCGAGCTTTAAAGCCCTATGCCCTAGGGACTTTTTGAGATAATTTTTAACTTTTTTGATAGGCCGCTTTTCAGCATTTAATTGAGTTACACCTACTGTTGAAAACTATATCAAATATTTGAAAAAAAATCAAGAAAGTGTTCATTCCGCACTTCGTGCCGCTGCGCTAACATCGCCCAACAACACTGATTAAGCTGCGCTTAATTTTGCTCGTTGGGCAATTCGTCACTTCCGCTTATTCATCTCATCACCTCCCTATCGGGTAGGTGAGAGGCTTCTACTGTTTAAACTAAACAAGATTGTTTTAACCGATCTGAATTTTTTCTATAAATAATTTTGTTGCTAACAGATTTTTCCGGATAGAGTCGGAATATTTAGCACCTATATTTTAGGGGGTTTACTTTTTACTGATAGCTGAAAGATTCTATATATCTATGATTACCAGTTAGAGGTATTCAAATTTAACATGAAGTAAATGCAATAATTGATACCTTAACAAATGATAAAAAATATGTCAGTAACAACGGTGAAAATAATGGGAATAAATGCTATGACTCAGATTCCCAAATTACTCATATTTTCTGGCGATTTGGCACAAAAATAGCCCATATTTAGAGTATTCTAGAAACAATAGTTAGATTTAACAACTTTCCGAGTAGTTTCTGAGTAATCTCTTGGGAAGATAACTGATAAATTATGACTATATTTGATTATGTAGATAACTCATCTATCACTGATAAATTCCAGAAAATTAACCGATAATTGGCAGCAAAATAAGTGATAATTTGATAGTTTTGTTAACCATGTGTTGGATCATTTCTAGAAGAACTCAGAATACTTATTAAATCAAGAATAGAGAGAAGTGATATCTTAGAAAAATAACTCAAGCTAACTCTAAAATCCGTGATTATTCTGACAAATCTGAATGCTCACGAATTTAATATTTAAGAGAGGGATGAGATTTTTTTTGAATCAACAGAATCTAAAAATCCTATTTCTATATACAGCAGAATCCAGTGGGGATTTACCAGTGCTAAACCCATACAGAAGTAAAAGCCTTTTATTGAATTTAAGATAATGCCCTAATTCCAGTTAATTTATCAAGCTTAATTATGGAAAATATATCACAACTAGGGTCACAAGTTAGAGATAAAACAGCTTACCCAGATATTCTCGTTATTTCCCGAATATTCCGCCCAGAAGAGGCTGTAATTGGTGAATATGTCTATAATCGTTGTTTACAAGATCCAGATCGGGTAATTGTCTTAGCTGGTGGTTGTCATGGAGATAAAAAATTTGATAAATCTCAGCAATTTCCAGTTTATCGTTGGTTTCATTTTCCGGCTTGGTGTGATAACTGGTTAGGAGATATTTGTCAATCTGGTTTCAATATTATTTGCTCTTTGCTACTAGCTATTAAATTATATTTTCGCTATCATTACCGCTACATTGAATGGTGTCATGGTTATGATTTCCCAGCGGTGTTGGTACTCAGTTATATTTTACCAATTCGCTTTTTTATCTATTTACATGGTAATGATTTATCACGTACAGTTAATAACCCGTTGTGGAGATGGCTGTTAAAATTAACTCTCACACGTGCTGATGGAATTGTTTGTAATAGTTCTTATATTCGGAATTCTTTAAGAAATACTTTTCGTTTAGATACACCTACTCATGTAATTAATCCGGTAGTGAGGCCAGAAAGATTTGGTAATCCTACTAGTCTTAGTCATATTAATGATTTACGTAACCGCATCCGTCAGACTTACAATATTTCGGAAACAGCAATTGTAATTCTTTCTGTTGGTAACTTGGTTAAATATAAAAACTTTGATCGAGTAATAGACAATATTCCCGTATTACTAACTATTGGTGTGGATGTTCATTGCATTATTTGTGGTGAAGGAAATTGTGAAACTCAGCTAAAATCTCAAGCGGAAAGGTTACGAATAGATAAACGGGTACATTTCGCTGGTTATGTACGAGAACGCGATTTAGCTGGTTATTATGCAGCCTGTGATATTTTTGCGATGTTGAATTCCGATAATTATGAAGATGCAACCACAGATAACTTTGGTGTAGTTTATTTAGAAGCTGGTTACTTTGGTAAACCTGTCATTGCTTCCCGCTTGGGTAGTGTTTTAGATGCGGTTCATCATGAAGAAAATGGCTTATTAGTAAATCAAGATTCTGGTTATGAAGTTTTGCAAACTTTCAATCGGATGTGCCAAGATTCACAGTTACGGGAAAAACTTGGCCGTCAAGGTAAGGAATTAGCGAAACGGAAAAACTATCATCGCTGGTTATATACTCCTGAGTCTTCCTATTCTTGTTTGTTGAACTAATGTCAGCACGATAAAACAAAACTAACTGTGATTCCATAGCAATAGGTAATAGTTAAGGCTGGCTGAATAAACCGAAAACCTAGATAGATTAAGAGTTTCCCGGTTAAAAAAGTGAATTAGGTGCAAGGAATAAGGATTGAAACCATTAAAAACCTATCACTTTCTGAAATTTGAGACTATTCTTCTCTCCTTTTAATTCTTCCTCCTGACTCGGTGACTCCTGACTCCTGACTCCTAGCCCTCACGAAAAGACTTTTTCAGCAATCCCTAGTTAGGCGCGTTCTATTACATTCCTGGAACCGTCAGGCGTTCGGTGAAGCGTTCAACTTAGATGATGTCGCAGTCTGAGTCGAACCGTCGAACGCTGGCCATTCCACAAATTAATTAATTTTGAGCAATACCTTCTTCCCGTGCGGCTTGTTGGACAGCAGCAGCCACAGCAGTAGCCACCCGCTTATCAAAGACAGAAGGGATAATATGCTCTCGATTCAAATCCGCAGGTTTAACTAAAGAAGCGATCGCACTGGCAGCTTGTAAACACATATTAGTAGTAATCGTCCTAGCCCGACAATCTAAAGCCCCACGAAACACCCCAGGAAACGCCAGGACGTTATTGATTTGGTTGGGGTAGTCACTTCGACCCGTAGCCATAACAGTGACGTTTTTAGGCACTAATTCTGGCTGAATTTCGGGAATGGGATTAGCCATTGCAAACACAATTGCATCCTTCGTCATTCCCTGAACCATTTCTGGTGTTAAAACTCCCGGTGCGCTGACACCAATGAAGACATCTGCACCTTGGACTGCACCGGCTAAAGTTCCTTGGGCTTTAACAGCAAATTCCAGTTTTTCAGCGGTTAAATCAGTGCGATTAGTCGAAATAATTCCCTTTGAATCGCACATTAAAATGGTTTCTGCACCGGCTTTGCGGAGTAACCGAGCGATCGCAATCCCCGCCGCACCAGCACCATTAATCACAATGCGGATATCTGCAATGGATTTTTGGATAAGTTTGAGAGAATTAAATAATGCTGCTAAGGTGACAATGGCTGTCCCATGTTGGTCATCGTGAAAAATGGGGATATTTAATTCGGCTCGCAGTCTTTTTTCAATTTCAAAACAGCGCGGTGCAGCGATATCTTCCAAATTCACACCACCAAATACAGGGGCGATATTTTTAACTGCTTTGACAATCTCATCTGTATTTTGAGTATCTAAACAGATGGGAAAAGCATCAAGTCCAGCAAATTCCTTAAACAACATGGCTTTTCCTTCCATGACGGGTAAAGCGGCTGCTGGTCCCAAATTGCCCAAACCGAGGACTGCACTGCCATCAGTGACGATAGCCACCGTGTTCTGTTTGATTGTTAGATTATACACTTCTTCGGGATTTTCGGCGATCGCTTTACATATTCTGCCGACTCCAGGAGTGTAAGCCATTGCTAAATCAGAAACACTTTTGAGCGGAATTCTACTAACAATACTGATTTTACCACCGCGATGTAAATTAAAGGTGCGGTCATAAACATCAATTACCTGAATATCTGGTAATTCCTTTACCGCTTGGACAATGGTTTCCGCGTGTTCCGTACTCGCGGCATCAACTGTAATATCACGGGTAGATTCTTGACGGCTTTGTTCAATTAAATCAATTTGTCCGAGATTACCACCAGTCAGAGCGATCGCTTGGGTAACAGATGCTAACATCCCCACTCGATTGGGAATCTGTAACCGCAGGGTAACACTAAAACTAGAATTAGGAGTAAGATTTGTCATGGTGCTAATCTCTATTTTAAATTTTAGATTTTATATTGTATTGCTACGGGAAATTTTATTTTCACAAAAAACCTCAGATTAAAAATATTTCCTTCCTCTGACGGTGACTCGAAAAATTTCTTTTTTTCACTTTGTGATCTCAGTGGTTAAATAAAATACTATCGAACCACAGAGGCGCAGAGGACACAGAGGTTAGAGTTTTTACTTACGTTGAAAGGTTATTTCTTCTTTGTCACCTGTTACTATTTCTAAGGGTGTTTGAGATAAGTTCCCAAAAAAGTCATAATGATCTAATGCTTCTAAGATGCCCCAAGCATAATTTCCTTGGGCAAAATAAATCTGTGGTAAACCGCGCAATTTTTCAATTTCTTGGCTGTGATTTCCCACCACAACAGCCAGAGTATTACCAGCTAACATTGATTCATCATTACCTGAAGCCCCAGCGACTAAGAAACGGTGAACAGGTAAACCCCATTTTAAAGCAGCATAACGGATAGCATCTCCTTTAGAAGCGCGAATAGGTACTAAGTCTAGATACATATTATGGCTATAAAATCCTTTGACATGGAGGCGATGTTGGCGCAGACGGCGGGTAATTTCTCGAAAACTAGGTGATTTCGTCTCATCCACAAAATAGCTAATCTTAAACTTACCCTGAGCATCAGGAGGTTGCAATTCCACCCCAGGTATATCCTGCATGACTTTGCGAATTTCTGACCGTCGCCAATTATAGGCAATGTGCCTTTGCCAACTTGTATCTGTGACTATCTGGGGACCGTAGTAGATCTCACTTCCCGCTGATGTAATCAACAAATCTGGCAGAGGGAAACGCCATTCCTCTAACATACTTAATGTACTTTTGAGACTGCGCCCGGTGGCAATACCCACTCCAGTTGTATTCCCTTGATCACGAATTCTCTGAATTAACTTTTCCAAAGCTTCCTCATCACCTAATAGAGTATGATCAATTTCGCAAACTAGAAACCGATCAGCCGTTGGTAAATGATTGGTATCCGGTACATTCCAATCTGGATGTTCATCTGCGGGAGATTTAACCAGGGGACTCAACAGAGATTGAATGCGTTTTTGGGGCAATAATCGGCGGACTTGCTCTAAATACTGCTCTACGTGACTATCCCAAGAGAAATGTTGACAAACATTAATCATGCCATTTTTAGACCATTGTTGCCATTGTTCTGGATTGGTGAGAGATGCTCGCAAAGCATTTTGGATATCTTGAATATTCAAAGGATCAATCAATAATCCATTCTGACAAGCAGCGAGAATATCCCGCGGACCACCATCAGCCGTAGCAATGATCGGCACACCACAGGCACTAGCCTCAATTAATGTCAGTCCAAATGGCTCTGTCAGGGCTGGGTTGATAAATACTCCCTGGGTTTTTGCCGTGAGCCGGTATAAATCTGGCACATCATCAGCATTATGGTGTTTAGGATAAGCAATATGACCATAAAGATCGTAGCGATCTATTAATTGTAATATCTCCACAAATACCTGACGCGGACCCGATTCCATCGCCAAAATATCCTCTCGTTTGCCTAGTATTAGTACCAAATTGGCCAATTGGCGCAATTCGGGATCTTCCCCATAAGCCTTAATGAGACTACTGACATTTTTCCGGATAGCCGGGCGAGAAATCGCCATAATCATCGGCTTTTGCAGGTCTTTGAGAAACTTTTCTAATTCCTTTTGAATAGGTGGATTTTGCCAATTATCCGGGGCTGGGTAAAAACGCTCTAAGGTGACACCTGGGGGGATAACTACCATGCGTTCTGGTTGATAGTGATCGTAAACGCTGTATTGTTCTTCAACCTCTTGATGAGTGCTGGCTATAACTAAAGCTGCACTACCAAGGGTAATTTCTTCAGCTTCAATTCTGGTACTGATGTGAAAATTATCTTCAATAGTTTTCTGTTTAGTACCATGTTCTAATAATCTTTGTTGCTTGATGCGTCCCAGAGAGTGACCTGTATGGACTAGAGGGATGCCTAGCCAACCGGCAACTCTAGAACCCACGTATCCGGCATCAGCATAATGTGTATGAATAATATGGGGAATTTTGCCAACTTTGCGAATATGTCTGAGCAATTCATCTGCAAAGGTATCTAAATGTGGCCAGAGAACTTCTTTGCGGAGGTAGCGTTTGGGACCACAGGCAATACGAACAATTTGGACTTTATCTGCGAGAATTTCTACTGGTTGAGCATAATCAGGGCTAACTTTTGGGTCATTTACCAACCGCGTTACTAAGTCAACTCTTGCTACTTGGGGATTTTTAGCTAATGTGCAAGCAAGTTCAACTGCGTATTTGGTTTGCCCACCAGTATCAGCATCTTTGCCTAACTCTAGATTATTACCGCGAATTAAACCATGAACGCTGACGAGTAAAATATACAACCCTGAGTTGTTTGACACAGTGCTGATTCCTCCATTATTAGCAATAAATCCAACATTTTTGCCTGATTTATTATAGTTATATCACCACTAATGCACTAAAGGTTACAGGTTTTTCCGTCAGCGTCAAGATCAGGATCATGAACAAGTCAATTCTTGATATCGGTTCGGGAATGTTACGCAGCACCATTAAATACAAAGTTGAGCAAATTGGTGGTGTGGTTGTGAAATTTCCGACCCGGTAGTTCATACTAATATCTGTTCCCCAATCAATTAAGATTTTATATGTAGCCACAAATAAATTACCAATTGTCCTGTCCCATATTGAGAACTGTGTTACCAAACAAACAATGTGTTGGCAATTTCTGGAGTTTCAGCTAAATTTCCCCTGAAAAAATGAATGAATATACATCAATTAGCAGCGCAGTAGTGAAAGCAAAAGCCAAAGAGTTGGGATTTCACGAAGTGGGTATTGCTGCTGTCGGTAATTTAGAGAGAACAGAGACAGAAAAATTGCAAGCTTGGCTAAAAATGGGTTATCACGCTGACATGGAATGGATGAAAAATCCCAAACGTGAGGATATTAGTTTAGTTATGCCAGAAGTGCGATCGCTCATATCTGTAGCCTTGAATTATTATACTCCCCAGGAACGGCCGCAGGGGGATGAATACGGGAAAATTTCCCGTTATGCCTGGGGACGGGATTATCATCGAGTGATGCACAAAAAGCTGAAGGAATTGGCTATTTGGCTAGAATCCCTGGGCGAAAATGTCAAAGCCCGTTATTATGCAGATACAGGGCCAGTCCAAGATAAAGTTTGGGCGCAAAAAGCCGGCATTGGTTGGATTGCTAAAAATGGGAACGTTATTACCAGAAAATATGGCTCTTGGGTGTTTTTGGCAGAAATATTAACCAATTTGGCACTAGAAAGCGATCGCCCATCTACCCAACATTGCGGAACTTGTACTCGTTGTTTGCAAGCTTGTCCTACAGGTGCAATTACTGAACCATTTGTAGTAGATGCTAATCGCTGTATTGCCTATCATACAATTGAAAACCGGGCTGAGGAATTACCCGCAAACATTACACCTCATTTACAAGGATGGGTAGCAGGTTGTGATATTTGTCAAGATGTTTGTCCTTGGAATCAGCGATTTGCTCAAGCCACTGATGTCACTGATTTTCAACCCTATCCTGGAAATTTAGCCCCCAAGCTGGTAGAATTAGCCCAAATATCAAACGAGGAGTGGGATAAAAGATTCACCGCATCAGCCTTGCGACGCATTAAACCAGAAATGTTACGACGTAATGCTCGCGCTAATCTTGACAAATCCAGGCATAATAATGACCCAGAAAGTAATAATTTTTGATTTTGATGGGACGATTGCGGATACAGTAGATGCTCTTGTAACTATTGCCAATCGTTTAGCCCTGGAATTTGGATATGTGCCGATTAATTCGCAAGAACTAGTTCTCCTGAGAAATTTAACAGCCAGAGAAATTATTAAATATTCTGGTGTTTCCCTATTCAAAATTCCTTTTATGGTTAAAAAAGTCAAAGGAGAATTAAAACATAAAATCCCAGAATTAACACCTATTGAGGGAATTAATGCCGCATTAATAGAACTCCATAATCAAGGTTATCACCTGGGAATCATTACTTCTAACTCTCAAGAAAATGTCAATCAATTTCTCAAGTGCCATAATTTAGATTATTTGTTTGACTTTATTTATTCAGGAGTCACTATTTTTGGGAAAACCACAATTATTAATAATGTGTTACGGCAAAAACAGTTCAAACCAGAAGTAGTAATTTATGTAGGAGATGAAACTAGAGATGTAGAATCTGCCAAAAAAGCTAATATCAAAGTGGTTGCAGTCAGTTGGGGGTTTAATTCTTCCGAAGCCCTAGGTAAACAAAACCCAGATTTCTTAATTCATCATCCTCGTGAATTACTAGATGTAATTAAAAGCTGTTAAGAGGAATGGGCGACTAGAAGTCGCAGCTACACAGACAAAACCTACCTGCGTAGGTTGGAGATATTTAATTTTGATTAGTCCACGCAGGTGGACTTTGCTTGTGTAGTAGCAAATTCCCTTCGCCCAATATCTATTCCTCTAATTCAATCTCTTCTTCCTCTTCAACGTCATGAGGTTGAACTACAGAATTAGCAGAAACTACCGCCCCCTTATCGAGTTTTTCCAGAACTTGTTCCTTAACTTTGGCCGCAAATTCGGGTTTTTCTTCTAAATATTTAATCGCGTTATCTCGACCTTGGGAAATATTTTCACCACTGTAGCTATACCAAGCACCTTTACGAAGAAGAACACCAGTTTCTTCGGCTATATCCACTAAACAACCAATGGTAGAAACTCCTTTGCCAAAGATAATGTCAAATTCGGCAATTCTAAAAGGTGGTGCCACTTTATTTTTCGCTACTTTGACTTTGACCCGGTTGCCAAATTCATCAGTTCCTTTTTTCAAAGTTTGAATTCTGCGAATATCCAAGCGCACGGAAGCGTAAAATTTCAGCGCATTACCACCCGTTGTAGTTTCTGGACTACCATAGGTGACACCGATTTTTTGCCGCAACTGGTTAATAAAAATAACTGTGCATCCAGATTTACCAATATTACCAGTAATTTTCCGTAGGGCTTGACTCATTAACCGAGCTTGTAAACCTACGTGAATATCCCCCATATCCCCTTCAATTTCAGCGCGGGGAACTAAAGCGGCAACGGAGTCAATAACAACAATATCAACCGCCGCAGAACGCACAAGTTGGTCAACTATTTCTAATGCTGATTCGCCATTGTCTGGTTGGGAAACAAGTAAGTTGTCAATATCTACACCCAACGCAGCGGCATAGGTAGGATCTAGGGCGTGTTCAGCATCTACAAATGCGGCAATACCCCCATTTCGCTGCACTTCTGCGAGGGCATGAAGGGCGACGGTAGTTTTCCCAGAACTTTCTGGTCCGTAGATTTCGATTACCCGTCCTTTAGGTAAACCACCACCTAAAGCTAAATCTAGGGTGAGCGCCCCGGTGGATATTGTTTCTACCTTCATGCGGGTGGCATCACCCAGGCGCATAATTGCTCCTTTCCCGAAGCTGCGCTCAATTTGTCCCAGGACGATATTTAACGCTTTTTGCTTGCCAGAAGTCTCGGTATTAGCTGCCATTCTTGCCTCTAAGTATAGGATTTTTCAAAATTACTGGGACGGGAGTTTTAATAGAACGAATATACTATCCTAACCGGAAAGTGTGCCAATTAGGAATATTTACAAAATTAGGTTTGCCAAGCTCCTAAAGCGATCGCTGAAAGATTATAGCATTTTAGATTGAGAATTGCGAAAGACTGACTATATAGGCAATTCATATTTTTAGCTATCGTCATTGCCAAAGCCAATTGGTATAATTTTTGCAATAAATAATAGCAAGTCTGGTGACTATATAGGTATGGAACGGGTCATTAAAAGTGGGATTGGTTGGCGCATAGGTTGGAATCCAGTTGCACCAGAATTTACAGGATTAGTTGGTACAGAAGATTGGGCGATAGAATTAACAGAAGCAGAATTAAACGAATTTTGTCGCCTTTTTAATCAGCTTGCAGATACGATGAAGCATCTAAGTACGGAGTTAATGGACGATGAAAAAATTGCCTGTGAAGCCGAAAGCGATTTATTATGGATGGAGGTGGAAGGTTATCCTTGTGCCTACAATCTCCGCTTCATCCTCAATACAGGAAGGGGGACAGAAGGTAAATGGGTTGCTTCAGCCGTCTCAGAATTGTTGCAAGCAATCAGAATGCTCAAGCCATCAGCCTGAGTGCGGATCTATCGGCACGAGTTGGTAAATTTATAATAGCATATTTGCGAAGTTAGGATTAAGTTGTGCGTTTTGAGGAGATTTTCTCTACTTTTAGGAATTATTAATTGCTCATCAATCCAGTTTTATCCGTAAACAACGTTCAACCGCCTATTCCTAATTACCAATTACCAATCCCTGTGTTAGATTGGGCATACTTGATATATATTTTTTCCTTTGACACAGCCGCCATTATGGTAATTACAAAAAGTAAACTGGTTTTGAGTGCTACGGTGGTAACGCTTTCTACAATCGCCGTTACTGGTCTGGGTATTCACTCAATTGGTAAGGCTTCATTTAAAGATAGTCACAAGGATTTGGTAGATGAAGTTTGGCAAAATATTTACTACCGATATGTAGATGGCACTTTTAATCAGGTAGATTGGCAAGCTGTTCGCAAGGAATATTTAAGCAAGTCCTATACTGATGATAAAGCGGCCTATAAGTCCATTCGGGAAATGCTGAAAAAGCTGGAAGATCCTTACACCCGGTTTATGGACCCAGAGGAATTCAAGAATATGCAAGTTGATACCTCTGGTGAACTTACGGGTATTGGTATCACTATCAGTCAGGATGAAAAAACTAAACAACTGGTTGTAATTGCTCCCATTGAAGATACACCAGCATTTAAAGCCGGTATTTTAGCTAAAGATATCATTCTCGAAATTGATGGTAAAAACGCCAAAGGTATGGATACTAATGATGCAGTATCCCTAATTCGTGGACAATCAGGCAGCAAGGTGAGGTTGACAATTCTGCGGAATGGTCAGAAAAAAGAATTTAATATTCAACGAGCGCGCATTGAAATTCATCCTGTCCGCTTTTCAGAAAAGAAAACTCCAGCGGGGAATCTTGGCTATATTCGCTTGAATCAATTCAGTGCTAATGCCAGCAAGGAAATGAAAAATGCTATTCAAAGTTTAGAAGCTAAAAAGGTTTCTGGATATGTTTTAGATTTACGTGGTAATCCTGGAGGGCTGTTATACGCGAGTATAGAAATTGCTCAAATGTGGATGAATAAAGGCACGATTGTCTTTACTATTGACCGTCAAGGTACACAAGATAAACAAGTTGCCAATGGCAAGGCTTTAACTGATAAACCTTTGATAATATTAGTAGATAAAGGGTCAGCTAGTGCTAGTGAAATTGTTTCTGGGGCATTACAAGATAATAAACGGGCGACTTTGGTCGGAAATCAAACTTTTGGGAAGGGTTTAGTTCAATCGGTGCAACCTTTAAAATCTGGTGCTGGTTTGGCTGTAACTATTGCCAAATATCATACTCCTAGCGGTAAAGATATTAATAAACATGGTATTGATCCAGATGTGAAGGTAGAATTAACTGATGCCCAACGTCAAAAGTTATGGTTGGGAGGAAGGGATAAATTAGCGACTCTTGAAGATCCTCAATTTGCTAAGGCTGTGGAATTGTTAGGTAAAAAATCGGCTCAAAACACCAATACAATTCAGCAGAATTAAATGATTTCTTCACCCATTACCAAGAAACTTAGCTTTTAATTCTTCTAATTCTTTATCTATGGGATTATTGCTAGGAGATTGTGGTTGAGAATTAGGGTTTTGTGGTTGGGGTTTACTACCTGTGAATTGAGTTTTTAGTTCTTGTAATTCTTTCTCAATTTGGGTGGAAGTTCTAACCACAGCAGGAGGTTGAGACGTGGGTGGAGTTATTTGTTTGGGTGGTAAAGATGATGGTTGAAAATTCAAATCTTTGATCACTTCATCAACTGTTTGGTAGCGGTGACTGGGGATGGTTTCTACCATTTTGTCAATGATTCGGCTCAATTCTTGACTAACAGGAGTTTTTAGATATTGTCCCCATATCCAAGCTGCGTTATGGGTATCGTAGGAGTCGAAAGGCGATCGCTCTGTTAACAGATTAATACAAGTTACTCCTAAACTATAGATATCACTGGCGAAAAGTGCCTTCCCGCGCATTTGTTCCGGGGCGACATATTCGAGACTACCTATACTGGTTCCCGTGCGGTTTAGGGCTGTTTCTGTGGCGGATTTCGCTGCCCCAAAATCAACTATAACTAATTTGCGATCGCTATTGCGACGAATGATATTTTCTGGTTTAATGTCTCGATGTATAACTCGGTTACCATGACAAAATTGCAGCACTGACAATAAATCATGCAGTAATTGTCGAATCTGCGTTTCATTGAAAGCCCCATTTTGTTCTAATTCTTGGTGTAAATTTAGTCCATTAATAAATTCCTGAACTAAATACTGTCTGTCATCTTGGTTACAATATGCCAAAAGTGCAGGAATTTGGGAATGTTGTCCCAATTCATCCAACTGAACAGCCTCTTGATTAAATAATTCTACTGCCTTTTGTACCGTATTTGTCCCTTGGGATTGGGGGAAAAATTGCTTAATTACACAGGGTGGCTTTGAGGGTTTATCCTCATCTACAGCGAGAAAGGTTCTACCAAAACCACCTTGTCCGATAGGTTTAATAGCGCGGTAACGTTCTTTTAGGAATAATTTCGTCCCACAGGTTTGACAAAACTTAACATCATCAGTGTTTTCTGGGTGAGAACAATGGGGATTAAGACAATAACTCATAAATAAATAAATGATACTTGTCTTTATTGTGCCTTATGCTTGTAAAAACGTGGTTATTAACTTTTATTTTGAGTATCTAAGTCCTCATCTTAGAGGATGTTTTAAAAGTTTTTAATGTGTAAACAGACCCCTCTCCAAACCTCTCCCCTACCAGGGGAG
>NZ_JAQMTJ010000114.1:0-3788 GCF_028330815.1 Dolichospermum lemmermannii CS-548 | reverse complement strand
TTCCGGCTCCTATGAAACAACGGTTAGGTTTAAGTCCTAACGGCAGTATTGACTTGAAAGAGCGAGTAATGGCAGGTTGTGGAGCGTACCGCGTCTTGGCTTAGTGATGGATTCTAAAAACACTGAAAACCATAAAAGTAACCGCAATTTCGACACCTTGATTGGCAATTGTTTTGAGCGTTTAGGCGGCGTGAACTCCCTACACAGAAAGTCTTAGTAGTTATCTCCATCGTTTAGCGCAAGCGCATTGTTTAACTTCTCAAAAGCTCGTTATGGGAGAAATTGCGCCACTTATTCTCAAAGATGAGGATAAATCTGAGCTATTGTCAAAAAATCTAAGTCACTACTTATCCTCAAAATGAGGATAAATATTAGCTAACAATAGATACACTTCTAATTCTTCACATAGCATATCTGTTCCCAATTCATAAGTATTTTTTCTCACTTGAGATTCAAAAGCTTCATCAGCTGCTGAATTATATTGAACTGCCTGCCTCTGAGAAAAGCCTTCCCTGAATCGTTCACGGTTTTCTTTATTGGCAAATTTCAATCGGAAAATCTCCTGCCATTTTTCTTTGCTTTCGTTCTTTTTATTACCCCATAACTCATGTAATTTATCAGAAGCTCTTTGGTAGAGAGAATATACTTTTGGTACTTCAGGGAGGCAAATCTCAGTAATAATATGAGGTAAAATCCGTGAAACTCGATAAACCCTATTTTCTTCTTGAATTTCAGGACTTACCTCAATTAGTCCCAAGTTTAGCCCCTTTTGTAAATGCTGTTGATAATTAGGAAGCTCATCACAAACTGCTTCTAAAGCTGCCATCGGCACAGGAATTTCATAGATTAAGCAATAGCTGAGAATCTTCTGTAATGGCTCATCAATAAGCTGATACAATTCTTCCCAAATAATTTTTTCTTTCCATAATTCGGGACTTGTTTCCAGTTCCGTTAGTTCATTCTCTTGGTCTTTTTTGCTTAATACTTCATTATTGATAAATTCCAATAAACGAGGATTGCCATCTGCTAAATTTAATGCCCGTTCTCGTAAATTTTCAGAAATTTTATCAGACTGAAAATTATCTAAGCGATTGAGTTTTTTAGTCAGTTCAGACCCTTTTAGTGGTTGTAATCCTTGTTTATAGAAATATGCCAATAAATCAGAATCAAAATCATAGCGACAAGTAATAATAATCCTATTGTCAGTTCCCGTTTCTTGGATGGCTTCAACTAAAGCTGCTAAAATTGGGGCTGCTGTATCTTTAAGAATGTATCCACCTGCACGGGGTTCAAGATTCCGTTCAAAATCGTCAAGAATTAGGAGAAACGGTTTTTCTCCCATTTCTGATAGTTGATTGAATAGGTAACTTAATCGTGATTTTAGTTCAATTTGACTATTTTCTAGATAGGAAATTAACTCCCGTTGCGCTGGCTTAATCAGTTTATTCTTGAGTTTTTGAATCAAATAAGATTCATAAACTTGTCGCCACAAGAGAATTTTTTCATGTTCTGGCAACCTATCCCATAGTCGAGAGGCAATGGTACTTTTCCCCCATCCACCCATTCCGTGAATTAATATCCCTACTTTGTCAAAATCTGTCTTCAGAGTTCGCAAACAATTTTGTAACTGACGACGACGACCAACAAAATCCTCCCGTTTGGCAACTCTTAACCGATTTTCATCATCCCTAAACTCTACTGTAGTAGAAGGTTTTGGCAGTTTTCTTCGTCCCTGTGTCTCTTTGGGAGTTACTAAGGCTTCCGGTAAAGTATTTGCCACATACAGCCGTAATTTATGCCAATCAGGGGTTTTTTTATGTTGTTGAATCAGTGTTCGGTAGGTGGAAGATAAAGCCTGTGTCATCGTCCCCCCTTGTGACAACTCCCAGTACAATTGACTAGCGGCAGCAGTGGCATCGGTATCGCGGACATTTTGACCCCAACCCAGTACAGCAGTTGTACCCATTTTCAATAGTTCTTCTGCCATTGAGGGAACTGCACTATCAGCAGAATAAGCTGTACGGCAACCAGAGAGGAAAATTAAAGACGGGAATCGAAATTGCAGGGCATTGTAAATATCGGCTGTACTGCTATCAACTCGGTTGCCATATTCGTCTTCAGTTAGAAAGTAGGGCTTTTCATCTTCATGAGTCGCATGACCTGTTAAATGAAAGATATCAAAGTATCCTGTTTCATATTCCCGAACTACATAACTCAACTCTGTTAAACAGCCACTTTCTTCTACTCTCAAATCTATCGGGGTGCGTGCGGTTGCCTCTAAAATTTTCCCTTCCTCAGCTTCATAATCTAATTCTGGTGTAACTTCTAACGGCGATGTTGCCATAAACAGCACATTCAGAGGGCGATTTTGAGGAGAGTTAGCTGTAGTTATCGCTTTACCATTGGATACCCACCGCACCGGGATAATTGGGGGTGTTTTCTCTACTAAAAAGCTATTACCATCGTGCAGAATTTCCCAAGGTAAACGAGCTAGTCCTTTATCTGTGGCGATCGCTATAATCAAACCTTGGGGATGTGGTTCTTGTAGGGCATTGGCTAAAATGCGATCGCTCTTGTCTAACCAGTTGTAAAGTGCTTGCCCTGTGGTAGCATAATCCACTGGGAGACGAGTATAGTAGTCGGTTTCTGCATTATCACTTAACCCTTTGATTTCAGCTAAAGGCAGTTTGTGTTCCTTGTAATTATTAGGATTGTCCCAAAAATAGCGTAAAGAAACATAATCCTGGCCTCTTTGGATCAAACTGATGTGGAGAATCTTCATTACTATTTATACTTGTCTAGAATTTCTTTGATTTGGTCTAATGTTGCATCCTTCAGCAGTAACCGATGATTGTCATTAGTCACAATCAAAACGTTCTCTATTTTTGCCCCATTAGGGTTGTCTAGTGACTTCTGATACTTCTCCTTCCACTTGTGAATGCTTTCTGCAATGGTCAATGTTCCACCTACAATTCCCACAATGGTAGCGATAGTGGCTAGAGTTCCTTCCCGTTCCACTTCATCAATTAGCTGATAACTTCCTTCTAATCCCTCAATTGCTAAGAGTTCTTCTGTAGCTTGTATTGCGTCTGATCCTACTATTTCAATTTTCATCTTTTTTGATCTTAGATTTCAATTTTCATCTTGTTTTTGTTATACTAAATAAAATTTTTTAAAAATGTAGCCCAAAATTCAAAATTCACACTTTATCGCAGGATTACTCAGTTATGCCTTATGATAAACCTGGTTTACCACTGACAGTAATTGAGGCTAAAGATAATAATCACTTTGTTAGTGTAGGAATGCAACAGGCGATCGCCTAACGGCATCAAGCCACGAATCACTAATAACTGAGGTTTCAACTTGGAGATTGAATCATCGTCCACGCCAAATCAGGAGGTGGTGAACTTGGTATTTCCTCAATCCGATACCTCAAAAATCGGGTATTTCTTGACCCCACATGATCAACCCAATAGGGTAAAGTTAACTTACCTCTATTATCCCTAATTGACCACCGTCTCACCCCTTTTAGATAATCTTCCGCAACAATTTTGATCGTTTTAATCAACTTGTCACTTTCTCCCAAAAATAAACAACCAAACCGTTTTACTCTCTCAGGATAGTCAAACGCTAACTGTATCCTCTCCCTTAGAGGATGTTTGAAAAGTTTTGAATGTATAAATTGACCCCTCTCCAAACCTCTCCCCGACGCGGGGAGAGGCTTTGAAAACCCCATTCCCTGGTAGGGAAGGGGGGCAGGGGGGTTAGGTTTTTGGAGATTATGGGTT
>NZ_JAQMTJ010000113.1:0-16940 GCF_028330815.1 Dolichospermum lemmermannii CS-548 | reverse complement strand
GGGGCGAAGCATTTGGAAGATAAATTATCGGTCATTGCCAAAAATAGTTCTCCAAATGCTTCGCCCGTACAGTTGTTAGTTGTCAGTAGGGGCGAAGCATTTGGAAGATAAATTATCGGTCATTGCCAAAAATAGTTCTCTAAATGCTTTGCCCGTACAGTTTTGTTAGTTGTTAGTAGGGGCGAAGCATTTGGAAGATAAATTATCGGTCATTGCCAAAAATAGTTCTCTAAATGCTTCGCCCGTACAGTTGTTAGTTGTCCGTTGTCCGTTGTCCGTTGTCCGTTGTCAGCAGAAAACCCTTAACGATGACCCACTGACCACTGACCACTGACCACTCGACCACTCGACCAATGACCAATGACCCTTTAAGTTATTTACCCATACCTAACTGTTGGGCTTTTTGGTAAACCTTACCTTCGGTCAGTAGAGAAGGAGCAATGACAACTTCAACTTGCTGCATTTCCTTAATGTTTTTAGCGCCTAAAGTTCCCATACTGGTCTTTAAAGCTCCTAAAAGATTATGAGTACCATCATCCAAGCCGGCTGGACCTGTGAGTATTTGTTCTAGAGTTCCAGTTGTACCTACGCGAATCCGAGTCCCTCGCGGTAATATCGGGCTGGGAGTTGCCATACCCCAGTGATAACCACGCCCAGGGGCTTGGGCGGCTCTGGCAAATGGAGAGCCAATCATCACAGCGTCAGCACCACAGGCGATACATTTACAGATGTCTCCTCCGGTGATTAAACCACCGTCAGCGATGATAGGGATATATTTCCCAGTTTCCCGATAATAATCGTCTCTAGCGGCCGTACAATCAGCGACGGCTGTAGCTTGGGGTACGCCCACACCCAGCACTCCACGAGAAGTACAAGCAGCACCAGGTCCAATACCCACTAAAACCGCGGCTGCACCAGCTTTCATCAACTCCAAGGTGACTTCATAGGTGACGCAATTTCCTAATGCCACAGGGATGGGCATAGAACGACAAAACTCCGCTAAATCAAGGGGAGTGATAGATTCTGGTGATAGGTGATTAGTAGAAACTACTGTAGCTTGGATAAAAAATAAATTTGCTCCAGCTTTAGCTACAATTTCACCATATTTGCTTGCCCCGGCTGGAGTTGTGCTAACTGCCGCAATACCGCCTTGTTGTTTAATTTCCTGAATACGTTTTTCAATTAATTCCGGCTTTATTGGTTCAGCATACAATTCTTGCATCAGACTGACAAATTCTTCTTTGCCGACGGAGGCAATCCGATCTAAAATCGGTTCGGGGTCAGCATAGCGAGTTTGGATACCCTCTAAATTAATTACTCCCAATGCCCCCAATTGGGACAAGCGAACAGCCGTTTTTACATCAACGACACCATCCATTGCACTGGCAATAATGGGGATTTCTCGCTCAATATTGCCAATTTTCCACTTGGTATCAGTTAAACTCGGATCGAGAGTTCTGTTACCAGGGACTAAAGCAATTTCATCAATTCCATAGGCTCGACGCGCCACTTTTCCCCGCCCAAGTTGAATTTCCACGCTTTAACTTCTCTCAAAACTGTTTAAGCTAGGGTATCAAATTGTGGTGATATTGGGAATTGGGAACAATTGAAAATTTTTGATTTTTCATTCGGTTCTGATGTTCTAGGGTTTATTTTTATTAGCATAATTAGCACCTGTATAACCTGTGGCTACCCAAATAACTGCCCTAGCACCATCCCTAAGAGATTTTTCAATCGGTTCTGGTGAATTTGCTGAAGGAACTGATACGGGTTTAAAATTCATGCCTCGACTACCTAAAACAATTTCACCAACGATGCAAGCACGACGCATATGAAAGTCAGATGTAATTAAATAAACACTTTTGATGCCACGAGATTGCAATTCATCCACTATGGTAGTAAAATTAGTAACCGTGTCTACAGCTTCATAGTCCAAGTTTAAACGTCGGGGCTCAATTCCTGCATTAGCAAATATTTTTTTAGTATGCTGAGGTGGACTGCCCCCAGAAATCCAAATGGGTATATTGGGATATTGGTGGGCTAACTTGGCTGTAAACTTTTCTCTTTCTAGTAAGCGAGTAGAACCGCCTAAAACTAATATTGCTTGTGGTTGTACAAATTGGTTTTGTACTGCCTTGCACCCCCACCAGATGAATAAGGGGAGGAGACAGGCCATAACCCTCACAGATTTCCCTGTCAAAAGTAGCTTATTCAAGGCTCTATAGGTATGTCTATTCGGACTAGAGTTTTCTTTAAAAATCAGCACAATAACGCACAGGGATGATGGTTAGTATAAGTTTTTGCGAACTATATCTAGAAAAAAGTTGGTGACGTTGCAATCATAGTAACTGAATCTACGTCGCTGTAATTTCTGCCATATCCTAAACTATCTGAGAAAATTAATCAAAGGTGTCTCACCACTCATTGACAACATAATTTTTAGGTTTACTATAAGACCTAACACGCCTAAGAATTTTAATTAGTGTAACTGCTTGCTATATGTGACATTGATTTATTTGTTTTCACAAACATAATTTTCAATTCTTAATGAATACAATTAGGAAAGAATACATAAATCTTTATATTTACCTTCAAAGTGATCGCTTTTGCTAGTAATATTAAGTAGCTAGTACCGCAGGGCGGAAGTCAAAAGTCAAAACTAATATACAGTAGGCTTTTTGGCGGTTGAATATGGTTGCTTTATTTACGCCGTTATGTACTAGCAAAACGCCGCCTCGTCAAACGATTATTGATGGAGAGGTGGAAGCAGCGAAACTTTAGAACAAGAAACAAAGGCTTGGTATATTCAACGCAATCATTCACAAAAATCTGTAGATTGGTAGTTTACAACCGCGGATGCCCGTATCCGTCTCAAGCGTCTTTATCCACAAATAGAAAACTGACAGACCACTAGCTGAGGTTTCGCGCAAAGAGGCAAAGGAGCAAAGACGCAAAGCAAGAAAACTCTCGTTCCCAGTCTCTGACTGGGAATGTCATCTTAGATGCTCTACCTCCAGGTATAATAGGTCCAGAAGTGTTGAATGATTTTTAAAACATCCTCTTATAGAAATTCGTGCTAGAGATGCTTCTATGATTACACCTTTTTTTCAAAAGCTAAATTCACCTTTAACAAAAAAGCAAATTAACGTTTTACAAATTAATTTGGGAAAGCGTTGTAATTTAGCTTGTAACCATTGCCATGTAGAAGCTAGTCCTAAAAGGACTGAAGAACTAACACTGGAAACCTGTCAACAGTTAATTGATTTAATTGGGAAATTTCCCGAAATCAAAATTGTTGATTTGACTGGTGGCGCACCA
Source organism: Dolichospermum lemmermannii CS-548 (assembly GCF_028330815.1). Taxonomy (NCBI): domain Bacteria; kingdom Bacillati; phylum Cyanobacteriota; class Cyanophyceae; order Nostocales; family Aphanizomenonaceae; genus Dolichospermum; species Dolichospermum lemmermannii. The sequence goes on along the minus strand of NZ_JAQMTJ010000113.1, from coordinate 13,622 downwards.
GAAATGAATTATGGTTTTAAGCCATTGGTAGAAGCTGCTATAAAGGCAGGTAAACAGGTAATTGTGAGATCAAACTTAACAATCTATTTTGTGGAGGGATTTGAATATTTACCAGATTTTTTTGCTCAACATCAAGTTAGAATTGTGGCTTCTCTTCCCTGTTATTTAGCAGATAATGTGGATAAAATGCGGGGAAATGGTGTTTTTGATCAATCCATTAAAGCTTTGCAATGGTTGAATAAAATTGGTTATGGTCAAAACCCAAATTTAGTTTTAGATTTGGTGTACAATCCTCCATTACCAAATAGTGAAAATTTTTCTTTAACTCCCGAACAGGAAAATTTAGAAAAGGCTTATAAAACCTTTTTGGCAGAAAATTTTGATATTCGATTTAATCATCTTTTCACCATTACTAATATACCTGTAGGGAGAACCAAGTTTTATTTAGAAAGAAAACAGCTTTATTTTAGCTATTTACATTTTTTAGAGTCTCACTTTAACCCCAACACAATTGATGGTTTAATGTGTCGTGAGCAACTTTCTGTTGATTACTTAGGGAATATTTATGATTGTGACTTTAATCAAATGATGAATTTACCTGCAAAAACTAGCAATGGTGAAAAGTTGACGGTGAGCGAATTATTAGAAATTGGTAGTTTAGATATAATTAATGAAATCCAAACTGCTGAATATTGCTATGGTTGTACTGCAGGGTGTGGTTCTAGTTGTGGTGGTGCTATAGTATAAATTCACAAAAGTTAAGAATATCTATATGTCATGAAAAAATTACTTTGTAAAGAAATTTGCAGTAGTTGAACTTCTAATTTTTAGATGCAGTAAGATGAAATAAGAGTTAAGTCTCCTCACACCACATTTTTTGTTAAGCCGTGAATTTATTTTTTCACGGTTTTTATTTTTTTATGGCTAAGTTAAAATCAAAAATCTCAAAAATGGTATAATTTGGGTTGATAATTAGGGCTTGCTGAAAAAGTGGAGAAAGGCAAGAAAAAAGATAACTAAGTAATTAGGCAACAGTAAATATAAGTTTTTGTTGTTTGAATTTTTGCAAAATATAACTTTTGCTAATAAAATCAGAGAAAAAAGACGTTATTTGCAAAAATTGCCATAAAAATCCCCGAAAAAACCTTGATAGCAAGGTAGAAAGATTCATAACTAAAAAAGTAATAGCAATCTTCTGTCAGAGAGGTATGAGGAAGTTTAGCCATGACTCTTCCCAATCTAAATCTTCGTTTACCTTACCCGAATTTGCCCTCAATACAGTTACGAATCCCTTCATCATCAGCGGCTTGTTTCTTTGTTTCTGGACTGACATTTTTGGGTGGTCTTCCTAACGGTGGACCACTAATTCTAATTCCTCTTTCTTTACACCCCACATTCCGCACCCTCAACTGTCACATATCAAAAAAGCCTAGTAAGTAGTACATAATAACTAAGGATAATTCCTAGATGAAGTTTTTACCCATTTTAACTCTTTTTCTTGCACCTTTTCATCTTCTATCCCCCTCAAGTCATTGATTTGTCACGGTTCTATGTTTATTCAGCAAGCTCTACTATAGTGGCTTTTAGTTAAGTATGACACAAAAAATGCAGGTGCAATTCATGGATTACGCCTGCATTTTTTCGTTAAATTCCAAATCAAAAAGCCTTCGCTTAGTGAGTTTTTTGATGATTAGTCAAAACCTAGTAGATCAAAAATTTCGCGATCCTTGAGGGGTTGAGCATACAAGGGTGTCGCATCTTCAAGCATCCCTTTCGCCAGCTTGAGATATTCTTGCTGTACTTCCAGAACCTCAGGATCAGGCTCCATTTCAAACACAGTACATTTTTTCAAACGACTGCGGCGAATTGCGTCAACGGTGCGGAAATGGGCAAGGGTTTTCAAGCCAACGCGATCGTTAAACTTGTCAATTTGATCAGTTCCTTCGCTACGGTTAGCGATGATGCCACCGAGGCGAACGCGATAGTTTTTCGCCTTCGATTGGATGGCGGCGACAATGCGATTCATGGCGAAGATCGAGTCAAAATCGTTAGCAGTAACGATCAAGCAGTAATGAGCATGTTGCAAAGGAGCCGCAAAGCCACCACAAACCACGTCGCCAAGTACATCGAAAATCACAACATCGGTGTCTTCGAGCAAGTGATGTTCTTTGAGCAGCTTCACGGTTTGACCTGTGACATAGCCACCACAGCCAGTACCTGCGGGAGGTCCACCAGCTTCAATACACATTACGCCGTTATAACCTTCAAACATGAAGTCATCGGTTTGCAACTCTTCGGAATGGAAGTCAACGGTTTCGAGAACATCGATGACCGTGGGAACCATTCTTTTGGTGAGTGTAAAGGTGCTGTCATGCTTAGGATCGCAACCAATTTGCAATACCCGTTTACCGAGGTGCGAGAATGCTGCGGATAGATTGGAGGATGTTGTCGATTTACCGATACCGCCTTTGCCATAAACGGCGATAACTAAAGCACCTTCAATTACCATTGATGGATCTTGGAATACCTGAACGCTACCTTCTGATTCTTCGCATTTGGTAACTGATGGTGGATGTGATGTTAAAACTGTCAAAATAGACTCCTAATATAAATAATTTTTTTGCTCCCCCTCTCCCATAGGGAGAGGGGGCTGGAGGTTTTACTTGCCGATCGCTGCTTTTGCTTCGTAGAGAGTTTCTGAAGTAATCGAGGTGATCCCGCGATCGCTGGCAAATTTCTCGGTATTGCGCTTGATTTTGCCGCGGACAAAGAAGGGGATTTTCTTTAGCTCGGCTTCACCGTCCGCACTCCAAGAGACTCCTTCAAGGGCTTCCGCTAGGGGCGTGAGAATAACTTGATCGGAATTATTGGAGAGAGTATTGGTGAGATTACTGATAGAGGCGATCGCCTGTTCGGGAGATCTGGACTCTAGGGCGCGTGATTCTTGCGATGGGGCAGTATGCAGATGGCTCATGTGACCTTCGGCAAACTCGAAATCTTCTTTGAACATGCCAATTAAATGTTCTTCCAGACCCATCATCAAGGGATGTACCCAGCTATCAAAAATCACATTCGCACCTTCCCAACCCATTTGGGGTGAGTAACGCGCAGGCACATCTTGAACGTGAATCGGTGCAGAAATTACCGCGCAAGGGATACCCAAGCGTTTGGCAATATGTCGTTCCATCTGAGTGCCAAGCACTAGTTCTGGAGCAGCTTCGGCAACTTTTGCTTCGACGGCTAAATAGTCATCACTAATCACGGCTTCGAGTCCATGTTTCTTAGCAACTTCGCGTACTTCCCGCGCAAATTCACGGCTATAGGTTCCAATCCCGACCAGGGTAAAGCCTAATTCTTCCGTAGCAATTCTGGCGGCGGCGAGAGCGTGGGTGGCATCACCAAAGATGAAAACGCGCTTACCTGTTAAATAGGTAGAGTCAACTGATCGCGAATACCAAGGAAGTCGAGAAGCGTTAGGATTAGCGGCAGTAGAAATACGCGCTGCATCCCAGTTTCCCAACGTGTCAGACTGTGATCGTGCTAGAGCGTCACTCACATCAATGTCCGCAACCTTGCCAATTTCAGCAATAAAATCACGGGTTGCACCGACACCAATGGGAACGGTCTTGATCACAGGCTGTCCGAAACTACGGGTGAGCCAAGTACAAGTTGTCAGGGCAATTTCGGGATAGAGGCAAATATTAAAATCCGCATCAGGAATCCGCTTCAAGTCATCAGGAGTCGATCCCATCGGGGCGATCACATTCACATCTACGCCGATCTCAGCAAGTAATTTCACGACTTCGCGAATATCGTCACGACAACGAAATCCTAGCGCTGTGGGACCAATGATGTTCGCTTGAGGACGAATCTGGGGATCGCGTTTAGGTCTTGGTGTATTCGGTGGCGGAACCACAGGTAATAGTAGCGTGCGGACTAGGTGATACAGCGTTTCACTAGCGCCCCAATTTTCCTTTTTGGAATAGGCAGGTAATTCCAAACTCACGACGGGGATCGGCAATCCCATGCTCTTTGCTAATGAGCCTGGTTGATCTTGAATCAGTTCGGCAGTACAGCTTTCACCAACTAGCATTACTTGGGGCTTAAAGCGATCGTAAGCATCTTTAACAGAAGTCTTGACCATTTCGGCAGTGTCACCGCCAAGATCGCGAGCCTGAAAAGTCGTATAGGTGACAGGCGGCCGGCGATCGCGTCTTTCGATCATCGTAAATAGTAAGTCAGCATAGGTGTCGCCCTGGGGCGCATGAAGCACATAATGCACTCCTTCCATAGCTGTCGCGATTCGCATAGCCCCGACATGGGGAGGACCTTCGTAAGTCCAGAGAGTTAGTTCCATAGGTTATACTGAACACGGTTTAATTATTTGATTCTATAGGGTTTAGTAGTGCTAAACCCCTGCACATCTAGGGTTTTTGTGATTCTCTAAAAGTCCATATTTTAGCCGTGGTTAGTATATGTCAATATAAAAAAATCAATAAGAATGTAGAGTGCTTCGCGCTCTATTTCTTAGACTGTTAATCTTCTACGTCTCTCAAGCGGACGCGCAAACAACTCGGCTAAATCGGCGGCTTGGTCGTAACCGTGAATCGGTGAAAATACCAACTCGATTGACCATTTTGTCGCCATCCCTTCAGCTTCGAGAGGATTGGCTAAGCCAAGCCCACAGACTGTGATATCGGGTTTCGCCTCACGACAGCGATCAAGTTGCTTTTCCACATCCTGACCTTCTGATAAAGCTGTCCCAACTGGCAACAGGTTAATTTCGCTGTCCATCAATAGGCGATCGATATAAGGTGTGCCAACTTCGACTAGCTCCATGCCACATTCACTCGATAAGAAACGGGCTAAAGGTATTTCTAATTGTGAGTCGGGAAATAGGAAAGCCTTGCGACCTGTCAGGGCTTGACGATAGCGGTCTAAGGCAACTTTGCCACGATTGGCGGCGGGGGCGATCACCTGTTCAAATTTATCGTTATCAACATTGAAAGCATCGGCGGCGGTTTTTAACCAAGCAGTCGTTCCTTCGATCCCAAAGGGATAAGGCGATGGTAATAATGTCCCACCACGCGAAATCAGCAATCGCACGGTATCGCTTAAAAATGGTTGGGCTAATAATAATTTCGTACCTTTACCGATCGGTGGCAAATCAGCAGCACGGCGCGGCGGGAAGAAATAAACGGGACCCATCCCCATTTTGTCAAATAGCCTTTGGAATTGGTCTTCTACTACATCTGCGAGGCTACCAACCACCATAAGGCTTGGTTCATCGCTGTGGGGCAGTACGGGAACCATCGATCCCAAACAGGCATCTTCGCCTTGGGTAAAGGTGGTTTCGATGCCACTACCTGAATAATTAAGAATCCGAACTTTAGGAAAAAATCTCTGGTTGAGTCGTTCCGCAGCTTTGGCAAGATCGAGCTTAATTACTTCAGAGGGACATGATCCCACTAAAAATAATGTGCCAATGTCAGGGCGGCGCTCTAGTAACTGATCAACAACACGGTCTAATTCGTCATTAGCATCCGCGAGTCCTGCCAAATCCCGTTCACCGAGAATGGCTGTACCAAATCTTGGCTCCGCAAAAATCATTACGCCAGCCGCAGATTGGATCAAATGGGCGCAGGTACGCGATCCCACCACCAGAAAAAAAGCATCCTGCATTTTGCGGTGCAGCCAGACAATACCTGTCAAGCCACAAAATACCTCTCTCTGTCCTCGTTCTTTGAGTACGGGGATATCAGCGATAGATTTGGGACTATATGTTTGAATAGGAACTTCCGTGCAAGGCTCTAGAGCCATGTTTTGCTCTCCTTTGGGGCTTAAATCCCTAATGTTTCGTTTTTATGATCGCCCTAAGTTTTGCAGGGCTGAGTCATGTCATGGTTGCGGAAATGGGCGATAGCGAACGCATTGCGTCCCGGAGGGAACTAGCGCGACCTAGGAATCCCATGGCGATCGATAAGTTAGTTGTCTTTACTATATTGACTAAAACCTAGAGATGGGGCAAAAAGTTGCAAAGGTTTACAGGAATTATCCATTGGATTCATACAAGCGACTCTGATTCCTAACTGATTCCTGACGCATTGCTCAAACTTTGGGGAAAAATAAAGCCGTCATTGGCGAATCTTTATCCAGAATTGACTCAACCAAACTGTTCGATAATTCCCCCACCTAAGACCTTTTCTCCGTCATACCAAACCGCAGCTTGTCCAGGTGTGATGCTGAATTGCGGTTCATCAAATACTAACCGCACGCAAGAATCTGCTAAAGGAATTACCGTCACAGGTACGGGTTGGGAACGATAACGGATTTGCACTTCAGCCCGAATGGGGGCGACGGGTTCAGCTATGGAAACCCAATTTATCCGATTTATGGTACATTCTGACTGAGTGCCTTTGGTGCGATCGCCTACAATTACCCTGTTATTAGCTGCATCTAATTCGATCACATACAAGGGTTCAGCGGCGGCGATACCTAAGCCTTTTCGCTGACCAATAGTGTAGTGATGAACACCATCATGTTGTCCCAAAACTTTACCAGTTTCATCAACAATATCACCGGGTTTGGGGGCTAAATATTTATCTAAAAATGCCCGCATAGAACCATTGCTTTCTACCAAGCATAAATCTTGACTTTCTGGTTTATCGGCGGTTTTTAAGTTGTATTCAGTGGCAATTCTCCGAGTATCAGTTTTATTCAGTTCACCCAGGGGGAATATTGTCGCTTCTAATAAGTCTTGGGATAAGTCATAGAGGAAATAAGATTGATCTTTGTTGCGGTCTACGGCTCGTAACAATTGGTAACGGTTAGTAGTGTCATCGTAGCGGATTTGGGCATAATGACCTGTGGCGATTTTCGTTGATGCCAATTTTTCCCTTGCATATTCCACCATTGGACCGAATTTCACCGTTTTGTTACATTGGGAACAAGGCAAAGGTGTAATTCCCACACTATAACCTGTCACTAAAAAATCAATAATTTCTGTTTGAAAGACATCCCGAATATCAACAACTTCATGGGGTATACCCAATTGTTCACAAATATCAGCCGCGTCGATCATTCCTTCAGAGCAACATTGCCCTTTGCCTTTCATCAGCCAAAGAGTTAAACCAATTACATCATAGCCCTGATTATGCAGCATAGCGGCGGCCACGGAACTATCAACGCCACCGGAAAGACCAACGACAACTTTTTTCATATTTTTCCAAGTCTTTGGGGCTTAATTGTTGCCACAAAGAGGTTTTTTATTTGACCACAAGGTGCGAGACTGTCTAATTATAGCACACATACTCATAAAGCCTGAAGAAGATGGCAAAACTAAAGTCTCCACATTGTCCAGATTAATGAGAAAATAAAAACTTGCAATTATCTTTACCTTGTATTGTTGACTGACCAAAGGAATTTGAAAAAATGTGGCAAAGAATTACGTTCATCTTATTATTGGTTTTGAGCTTCAGCTTGAGTAGTGTTGGTGTGGCTCATGCGGCTGGACTTAATAGGTTTGTAGATAGTGCTGACGGTTATCAATTTGATTATCCTAATGGTTGGTTACAAGTTAAAGTTGGTGATGGGCCTGATGTGGTGTTTCACGATTTAATTGAAGTATCAGAAAATGTGTCTGTGGTAATTAGTCCTGTTCCCTCTGGTAAAACTTTAGCGGAATTGGGAACACCAACAGAAGTCGGTTATAAGTTAGGAAAGGCGGCTCTTGCTCCCGTCGGTTCTGATCGGACTGCTGAGTTAATCAATGCGGCTGAAAGGGAAGTAAATGGGAAAATTTACTACTTTCTAGAATATGGAGTTAAATTTCCTAATGGACAGGAAAGACATAATATTTCTAGTGTGGCTATCAGTCGTGGTAAGCTGTTTACGTTTAATGCTTCTGTTCCTGAGAAACGTTGGAAGAAACTGCAACGAATTATTGATGAAGTTGTGAGTTCTTTCACTGTTTATTAATAATTAGAAATGGTGGTAATTGAGAATTAACTATGATCAATTACCCAAAAAATTACTTATACAGCAATTTATGAAAATTCCGCAATTTGTCCTTGCTTCTGCTTCTGTTGCCCGTCGTCGGTTATTGCAAACTGTGGGAATTGAACCAATGGTTTGTGCGAGTGATTTTGATGAGTCACAAATACAACTGACTGAACCTGGGGAATTGGTGAAAACGCTGGCTCAGTGTAAGGCGGAAACTGTGGTTTCCCAATTTCCATCAGCTTTGGTGATGGGTTGTGATTCGGTTTTGGCTATGGGTGGGGGGATTTATGGTAAACCAGAAAATGCGGAGGAAGCGATCGCTCGGTGGCAATTGATGCAAGGTAATTTTGGTGACTTGTATACAGGTCATGTTTTGATTGATACTACCAAAAATCAAACTGTGGTTAAATGTCAAGTTACTAGGGTGTATTTTGCAAAAATGAGCGATCGCGCTATTCTTGCCTATGTAGCTACAGGTGAACCTCTTCAATGCGCTGGAGCATTTGCTTTAGAAGGATTTGGAAGTTTATTTGTGGAGAAAATCGAGGGTTGTCACAGTAATGTTATTGGTTTGAGTTTACCCTTATTGCGGCAGATGATCGGAGAATTGGGATATGAAGTTATAGATTTTTGGGGATAAGTGTCAATCTTCAGATTCATATTCAGAAATAATACTTTGGATATCATCTGGGGCAATATCAGCTTGTTCAGATTTTGCATAAATGGTTAGCAAAATAATAGCTGTTGCAGTTTTGACATAGTAAATGAGACTATAACCACCACTTTTACCTTTTTGAATGTCGCTATTTTTGACGCGCAATTTGAAAACTTCATAACCGATTTTAGGAATGCAATCACCGAGTCTTTCTCCTTGTTGTAGTTGTTCTATAACTGGTTGAATATCATTGTGAATCTTTAGATATTTCTTGGCTAGTTTACGTAAATTTCGCTGAAATCTTAGTGTTACTTCTACTTGAATAAATGGGATATCAGACATTTTCAATTCCTTCCCAAAGTTGAGAAACAGGAATTGTGTGTCCAGTCATTGCTTCGTGCCAAGACTGACGAAAATCTTGAATTATTTCTTCTTTAGATGAAATTTGTTCATGATCTTCGTTAATTTCTACTGCTTCTGGAATAAGAATAATAACTTCTACACGGCTATTTTGAATAATATTTAATGGTTTATCTAAGGACAAACTTCCTTGTTGATTAACGGTTGCCATGACTTTAATTGCTTTCATAATTCCTCCAAGTTATTGGGTTTAGATTTAATGGTGCTTTCTTGTTATTTTTCGTTAGCTTCTGCAAAAGTATTATTTGAGTCAGTATTTATATATTAACATATTACAATTCAGTATCCCAGATAATCAATCATATTACAGGATACAATTCCACTTTTTGTCACATAAGTTTATTTTCATGATCAGCCCATACTATAACTCTTTGTTTATATTTCTAGGCAGAAAAAAATGGTACAAATAATTGTAAACTAACAAATAAATTGTATTTTCCAAATAATATGTCTTCTACTCCTTCTCTTCGTGAACAACAACATCCTCTGATTCGTCAACTAGCTGATTGTATTGAAGCAGTTTGGCATAAACACCTAGACTTATCACTATACCATTTACCAGCGGAATTGGGATATGTAGAAGGTAAATTAGAAGGGGAAAAATTAATTATCGAAAATCGCTGTTATCAAAGTCCCCAGTTTCGCAAAATACACTTGGAACTAGCAAGAGTAGGGAATATGTTAGATATTCTGCACTGTGTGATGTTTCCCCGTCCAGAATATGATATTCCCATGTTTGGTTGTGATTTAGTCGGAGGTAGAGGTCAAATTAGTGCAGCAATTGCCGATCTTTCGCCGGTAAACTTAGAGCGGATTTTACCAGATGGTTATAATTCGCAACTTAGTAAATTAACCACATCCAACTTTTCTCAACCTCGTGATTTACCAGAATGGGGAAATATTTTTTCCGATTTTTGTCTGTTTATTCGTCCTAGTTCCCCCCAAGAAGAAACAATGTTTCTTTCTCACGTAGAATCATTTTTAGATATCCATTGTACACAAGCCATCGCATCTAGTCCAGTTGCACCGGAAAAAGTAGCTCAAATTATTGCTGGACAACATAATTATTGTACCAAACAACAACAAAATGATAAAACCCGTAGAGTTTTAGAAAAGGCTTTTGGTGTAGATTGGGCAGAAAATTATATGACTACAGTTTTATTTGATTTGCCAGAATTACCAGAATAATCTGAGAAAATATTACCAGAAGTGTCGGCAATTAAAAATTGCTATTAATCTATCTGTAAAATGCGTTACGTTTTCCCTCAACTGATAAATGTAGAATTTATATGAAGTCATCACCACGGATACTTCTGGGAGGGAAAATTAACGTTAATCACTCAAGTTTCTAGTTATTCGGTTTCGGCTGATAATTAGTAATTATTAATTGTTAAAATTCTCACCTATTTGCTCAAAAGTTTTATTTTCTTTTGTAAACTTTAACTTCTAAAATTTCGCACATCTTCTTAAAAATGAAGTGTGGAATCTCAACTACTAATGATTTATAAAATCTACCAATTGTATCCCAGGTTGCTTTGAGATAGAAATTTTCATGTAAAGATAATACACCTGAATAATCACAGAGTGTAGTTTATCCAAAGTTAATCATACCCAACAATAGTTATAAAATTGCCAAAACAAAAACCTAAAAAGGTGTAAATCTTGGATAAAGTTTGCTGTGGATTTTAATTACAGCTAATTTACTTTTTTAGTTTCATCACCACAATTCAGATAAATAGGTTAAATATCATGTCAAGGGTGAATGAAAAATCAAAATCCCCAGAAAAGGCACTTGAGCAGCCAAAAATTTGGTTGAGTATTGCCGTAGCTTTACCAGTAGCTATAGCTGCCGGTTTCTTAGCTACAGCGAGAATGGAACAATTAAAAAAACTGACTTCTACTGTATCTGTTGCCCCAGTTCCCAATAGTATTACTGCCATAGGACGCTTAGAACCAAGAGGAGAAGTAGTTAAACTTTCTGCTCCAGCGGGTTTATCAGGTAGTTCACGGGTACAACAACTTTTAGTCAGAGAAGGGCAACGAGTACAGCAAGGACAGATTGTGGCCATTTTAGACAGCCGCGATACCAGTATGGCGGTAGTAGAAGAAGCCAAAGCTAAATTGCAAGAATCCCGTGCGAATTTAGCCCAAGTTAGTGCTGGTCCACCAAGAGATGCTCAAGCTCAAAGATTCATTATTTCTCGGTTGCAAGCCCAACTAGCAGGGGAAAAAGAGGCTCAACAGGCAACAATTAGCCGAATTGCTGCCCAGTTAAGTGGTGATAAAGTTGCCCAACAAGCCACAGTCAACCGTTTGGAAGCGGAACTACTGGGACAAAGAAATTCTTTAAAAGCCAATATGGAGAGGATTAGAGCCGAACAACGAAATGCTCAAGTAGATTATGGGCGCTATGATTTTTTATACAAACAAGGTGCTATTTCTCAGCAAGAACGCGATCGCCGTCGCTTAAGTGCGTTAACTACAAATCAACAGTTAATTGAAAGTGAAGCTAGTTTAAAACGGGCAATAGATACTATTCAACAGCAAGTTTCCGAAGCTAGAGCTAATCAAATTAAAACCCTAGCGACCCTACAACAGCAGTTAATTGAAGCCACAGCCAACCGTAACAAAACTGTCTCCACTTTACAAAGACAAATAGACGAAGAAAGAGAAAGATTGAGCAGAATATTAGTAGTTAGTCCGCTAAATGTCCAAGTTGCTCAAGCACAAGTTACTAATGCCATTGCTTTAATGAGAAAAGCTCAAGTAGAACTTCAGCAAAGCTATGTTAAAGCTCCTAGTTCTGGTGAAATATTAAAAATTCATACCAAATCTGGGGAAATCATGGGAGCAAATGGAATTGCGGAAATCGGACAAACAGATCAAATGTTTGTAGTTGCAGAAGTTCCTGAAGATAGTATTAATAAAGTCCGTTTGGGTCAAAGTGCTACTATCTCTAGTGACAACGGTGCATTTAATGGTCAATTAAAAGGCAGAATTACATCAATTGGTAGAAAAATTGGCAAGAAAGATGTCCTCAATAATGATCCAGCCGCAGATATTGATGCCAGAGTTGTCGAAGTGAAAATTGCCCTATCTCCAGAATTTACCAAGCAAGTTTCCGGTTTAACAAATGCTAAAGTCACCGTGGAAATTAATGAGAATTAACTTCCTATTTCTACGCCAAATATTCATGTTCAACTACTTAATTAGTATCGAGATCAAAAAAAATAAAAAATGGCAGTAAAAATACCTTTATCTTGGCTGCAACTGACAAGAGAAAAAACTCGCCTAGCAGTGGCTTTATCAGGTATTGCCTTTGCTGATATTTTAATGTTCATGCAGCTAGGTTTTCGGGATGCACTCTATTACAGTAACGTGAGAATGCACAGCAGTTTAGCCGGAGAAGTAGTTTTAATTAACAGTCAATCTAATGCTGTTTTGGCAATGAAAACCTTTTCCCAACGCCGTTTATATAAGGCATTAGACTTGCCTAAAGTTCAGTCAGTACATCCTATATATTTAGACTATACAAGCTGGAGAAATCCTGTTACAGGTCGCCCTCGCAGTATCTTAATTTTCGGCATAAATCCAGAAGTTAATCTTTTTGATTTACCTGGAGTAGACGAAAATTTAAATAAACTCAAACTTCCTGATGTTGTTTTATATGACCGTTCTTCCAGAGTAGAATATGGTCCGATTGCTGATAGTTTTAATTCAGGAAAAGTTGTTTCAGCAGAAGTACGAAGAAGAAAAGTTAAGGTCGGTGGATTATTTACATTAGGGGCATCTTTTGGTGCAGATGGAAATTTAATTACGAGTGATGTTAACTTTTTACGGATTTTTAATAACCGTCAACGGGGATTAATTGATATTGGCATTATTAAGTTAAAGCCTGGTGCAAATCCCATCCTAGTAGCTCAAGAATTGCGAAGTTATTTACCTACAGATATCAATGTTTTAACTAAGGAAGAATTTATTGAATTTGAAAGAAATTATTGGGCAAGTAGTACGGCTATTGGCTTTATTTTCACCTTAGGAACAATTATGGGTTTTATTGTGGGAACTGTAATTGTTTATCAAATTCTGTATACAGAAGTCAATGATCATTTATCTGAATATGCTACGCTCAAAGCTATAGGTTACACTCAAAATTATTTACTAACTGTAATTCTTCAAGAGGCTTTTTTATTAGCTGTTGTTGGTTATTTACCTGGATTTGGCTGCGCTCTTGTTCTTTATAATGTTGCTAGAGATGCTACACTTTTGCCTATATTTATGAGTTATAATCGCGCCATTATGGTAATCATGTTAACTATTTTAATGTGCTTTATTTCGGGAATGATTGCTATTCGGAAATTAAGTTCTGCTGATCCAGCCGATATTTTTTAGATTGGTCATTGGTCATTGGTCATTGGTCATTGGTCATTGGTCATTGGTCATTGGGAAGAAATATTCCCCAACTTCCCCAACTTCCCCAACTTCCCCAACTTCCTCAACTTCCCCAACTTCCTCAACTTCCCCAACTTCCTCAACTTCCCCAACT
>NZ_JAQMTJ010000112.1:0-11185 GCF_028330815.1 Dolichospermum lemmermannii CS-548 | reverse complement strand
TAAGTAGAACGGCTTGAATAATTCAAAGTTTGTAGTGAGGAATTTATTCCTCATTTGAGGGCTGAAGCCCTCACTACGAAATCATCTCCAGATTTTTTACATTACTTAATATACTTTGATTTATTTTCGTCTACTTACTTACTTACTGAGAAATCGCTGGAGTAGCCTTGTTTTTAGCTATTTCTAAATATATCAGCAGGGCGTTGATATCGGCTGGGTTAACTCCCCCAATTCTCGCAGCTTGTCCAATGGTGAGGGGTTTAACTTTGTTCAGCTTTTCTCTAGATTCTTTAGAGAGAGTTTCAATGGTTGAGTAGTTTAAATCACCAGGTAGCTGGCGATTTGCTTGACGGGCAACTTGGTCAATTTGGTGTTGCTGTCTTGCTAAATAACCCGCGTACTTAATATCAATTTCTGCTCCTTCTTTTTCCGCTTGTTTGAGGTTGGGGTTATGGAGTCCGTGACGTTCTAAATCAATGTAATGGATACCTGAACGACGCAGTAAATCAGCAAGAGTAATAGAGCCTTTAATTGCTTGTTGGGTGTCTTGAGCGATCACTTGCCCCACCGGCTCATTCTCCTTTATTCTAGTACAATGTAGGCGTTCTTTCTCCGCAGTAATTTGTGCTTGTTTTTGAGTATACAAGTCCCAGCGCCGGTCATCAATTAAACCTATTTCCCGTCCCAGAGGTGTCATACGCAGATCAGCATTGTCGGAACGCAGTAATAACCGATACTCTGAGCGACTGGTAAGCATTCGATAAGGTTCTCGTAAATCCTTCGTACACAGGTCGTCAATTAATGTACCAATATAACTTTGTTCACGGGGGAAAATAATCATTTCTTCACCCCGCACAAACCGCGCTGCATTGATTCCCGCTACTATCCCTTGAGCGGCAGCTTCTTCATAACCTGTAGTCCCGTTTACCTGTCCTGCACAAAATAATCCGGGGACTTTCTTAGTCATCAATGTAGGAAAACACTGAGTCGCGGGCAAATAATCATACTCTACTGCATAAGCCGGACGTAACATTACACAGTTTTCCAAACCTGTCAAACTCCGCAACATCAAAATTTGCAAAGTTTCAGGTAAACCAGTGGAAAACCCTTGGATATACAATTCAGGAATATCCCTTCCTTCCGGTTCAATAAAGATTTGGTGACTTTCCTTATCGGCAAAGCGGACAATTTTATCTTCAATACTCGGACAATAGCGGGGTCCCTTTGCTTCCACCCACCCACCATACACTGGCGACAGATGTAAATTTTCCCGAATTAAACGATGAGTTTCTTTAGTGGTGCGGGTCATGTGACAAGGCATTTGTTCCCGTTCTACCCACACTTGGGGGTCAAAACTAAACCACCGCACAGCTTCGTCACCCGGTTGAATTTCCATTTGACTGTAATCAACGGAACGCTTATCAACCCGTGCCGGTGTGCCAGTTTTCAGTCTCCCGGTTTCAAATCCTAATCGGTTGAGAGTTTGTGTTAAACCTTCCGCTGCAAACTCTCCTGCGCGTCCTGCGGCCATGGATTTATTTCCCACCCAAATTTTACCACCTAAAAATGTGCCGGTGGTGAGAATTACCGCTTTACAGTGGAAAGATACGCCAAAATAAGTTTCTAAGCCAATAACTTCATTACTATCATTTAAGATTAAATCCGTCACCATGGCTTCACGAATTGTCAAATTCTCTTGATTTTCGACAATTCCCTTCATTATCGCCGCATATTCCCGCTTATCAGTTTGCGCCCGTAATGCCCATACCGCAGGACCCCGTGAAGAATTGAGGATGCGTTTTTGCAGGTATGTCCGGTCTGCTATTTTGCCAATTTCCCCACCTAAAGCATCTATTTCATGGGTTAATTGGGACTTGGCAGGTCCACCCACAGCGGGGTTACAAGGTTGCCAAGCGATTTTATCTAAATTTAGGGTCAATAGCAGAGTTCGACAACCGAGGCGGGCAGTAGCCAGTGCTGCTTCGCAACCGGCGTGACCTGCACCGACGACAATTACATCATAAGCGTCTTGGAATTCAGCGGAATTGTGCATGGTCTTAGTTACAAAATTAAGTTAGTTAGGATTTATTATATGAATAGTTTATTATACATTATTTTTAATTTGTCGGTGATTAGCGGTATGAATTATGTTTCGCGCAAAGTCGCAAAGGAGCAAAGCCGCAAAGTTGGAGATTTTAAATTTTTAAATTTCATATTCCAATTAAGTAACACAAAATTTTCACACTAATAAATTTTCTATCCCTGTTGTTGTTCCTGCTGTGGAAACTTGGATAACTCTGCTATATTGCAACCGCCATTGTAAAGCGTTAGAAATTGTTAGATAGCCTATTTCTGGAGGTGATTGTAAAATGCGTTTTGCTAGTGCGTCGCGTCCAATTTCATCTAAGGGAAAATTACGTTCTTCTAAAAAAGCTATCACATCATCTTTATTGCCATTGCGGCGGATAATTTCTTTAATTCCATAGGTAGTTTGATAGTCTCCAGTTCTTTCTTTAGTTACAAAAACGACATTCTGACATTTTAAATTGGCAGTTAGAGAACTATGATCATCAATTTTTTCGTATGCAAATATTAATAAGTTATATCCTAAACCATAGACTTTTTGACTTGCATTTCTAAATGGACAGGAAGACTGAGGCTGTTTAATAGATGTTACTTTTAAATCTACTTCTAGTCCCGGAAAATCTATACCTAACGCAGCACTACCAAGGGTATATTCATATCTTGAGGACAAATATTGATTAAAAGTAGACTCAACATAAGTTCCGACTGCTTTACCATCTGTAACTCCGTACAAATTATGAATTTGTGTTACACTTAATTCTGAGCAAAAATTACGTGCTGCCGTTTTTAAAGATTCTAGTGTTAGTAATTCCATTTTTAAATTAAATAGCCAAACTTAATTGTTGCCACGAAGATTTAGTAAATTCAATATTTCTTTTACCAATTCTTTGACATACCCATTCTACACAAGCAGGAACAATTGCATTACCAAATAAAGCATATTGATCATAAATTCTCGCTATTCGACACCAATCATCAGGAAAACCCATCAATCTAGCATATTCAATATTAGTTAAACGCCGAAATTTATCACCTATTTGATAACGTTCATAATGTCTTGATGTCGAAGCAGTTAATGTTGATGCAATTCCATTAATTCCAAATATTGTATAACCTAATCTTGCGCCTCCATCTTGATTATATAATAATTCTACACCCTGACAATAACGATTTACTGCTTTACTTTGCTTAATTCTTTCTAAGGTATCAGATGTAAAATCAAATTGAGTATCTACCATTAAATCATCTTGGAGAATATCTTTTAATTTTTGTCTAGGTTTGATATCCGGTAAGGTAGGAAGACTCAAAGTTAACATTTTATTTTTATAAGCAATTCCCCAATTGTAATTCTTACCTTTATTTGCAACTATAGGCATCATATCTTTTTCTAGTAATTCTTCTATATTTTCTAAATCAGTTAAATCTGGTTGAGTTAAGAAAACTGATGTATTTTGTAAAAGTTGAGAATTTATATGCACTGAATTCAACTTAGTCCCAAAAATAAAAATCCTGTCTCTATTTTGAGGAATACCAAAGCTAATAGGACTAATAATTCTCCATTCTATAAAATAATCTAATTCTGATAGCGCATTTAAAATAACTCGAAAATGATAGCCATTTTCCATTGTTAAAAGTCGTTTGACATTTTCTAAGAAAAAATATTTCGGTTGTTTTTTATCTATTATTTCTACAATACGCTCAAATAAAGTGCCTCTAACACTATCTCTCACACCCAATTTTTTACCAGCAGGACTAAATGGTTGACAAGGGAAACCAGCAGTTAAAATATCATGATTGGGTATATCTAATATAGGAATTTTATTAATATCACCTAAAACTAGAGAATCTTTCCCAAAATTACTTTCATAAACTTGATAACTCAATTCATTGATATCATTAGCCCATATAGTTTCAATATTAGCATTTGCCATACCCAAGCGAAAACCACCGATACCAGCAAATAATTCTACAGCTTTTAAATTGTTTATTTTCATATGTTCATTATATAATCTTTAATGATCATTCATCTGTAAAATAATCGGAATCTATTTTTTTAATCTCATAACTTGATTAAAGCCTTCATGTTACCAATATTTTTGTAATTAGGGCAATAATCGGTTTAGCGCTGTAGGTTGGGTTGAATAAAATGAAACCCAACAAATATCAATAACAGCAATATTAATGTTGGGTTGCGTTCCTTAACCCAACCTACGAGATCGGCGATTCCTACGGAGCGCTTCGCTATCGCGCTTAAATTACAGCATATCCCGTATGTTGCCTAACATTGTGTGGGTGAAAACCCAAAACAATTTTATCTTTAGGAATTCCCGCTGCTTCTAATTCATAAGTAACACCATCTTCTGTATCATCTCTTTGTACCCAGATTTTGCCATCAATAATGTCAAGATGAACTAAGCAACCGTGAATTCTTTTCGCTCCTTCCCAACCAATAGTTATTAGTAAATAGCTATCATTTTCATCATCAAAAACTGTTTTACATTCAATTACTCCATAGGAGTAAGGAATTTGTGTATAAGGTATTAACACTTCTTTAATAACCCGGCGATAATTATCTAAGGTATCCATTGAGTAATCCTCTCAGCATCAGAATTAAAAACAAGTAAATTCAGATTTTCACTTTCTCTTAAAAGTAATATTTTTACTATAACTAAACTCTTAAAACTCTCTTTGCGCCTCTGCGCCTTTGCGTGAGACAAAAAATCTCCTGTAACTTCAGACGCAAATTCCCCAATCCCCAGCCCTGTAAATGCTAAAATCAATGACTTGAATCATAAAGAGAACAATTATGGCATCCATCCGCGAGTTGCACGAACAGATAATTAGTAAAGAACGTTCTGCCGTTGAAATTACCCAAGAAGCATTAAATCGGATTCAAGAGTTAGAACCAAAACTGCACAGTTTCCTCACTGTCACGACAGAACAAGCCTTAAAACAAGCTCAAGCTGTAGATGCAAAAGTCGCTGCTGGAGAAGAAATTGGCATCTTAGCGGGGATTCCCATCGGCATTAAAGACAATTTGTGTACCAAGGGGATAGTCACCACCTGCGCTTCCCGGATTTTGGAAAATTTCGTACCACCTTACGAATCCACCGTCACCCAAAAACTAGCTGACGCTGGGGGTGTCATGGTAGGTAAAACCAACTTAGATGAGTTTGCTATGGGGAGTTCTACTGAAAACTCCGCTTACCAAGTTACCGCTAATCCTTGGGATTTATCCCGTGTTCCTGGTGGTTCTTCCGGTGGTTCAGCAGCAGCCGTAGCAGCCGATGAATGTGTGGTTTCCCTGGGTTCGGATACAGGGGGTTCAATTCGGCAACCTGCGTCCTTCTGCGGTGTTGTGGGCATGAAACCGACTTATGGGTTAGTTTCCCGTTATGGTTTGGTGGCTTATGCTTCGTCTTTAGATCAAATTGGACCATTTGGACGCAGTGTAGAAGATGCAGCTATATTATTGAGTGCGATCGCCGGTTATGATCCTCAAGACTCTACCAGTCTCAAAGTTGCCATTCCTAACTATGCGGCTAGTTTAAAACCGGATCTCAAAGTTAGGAAGAAATTGAGAATTGGTGTCATTACAGAAACCTTTGGTGAAGGTTTAGATCCAGAAGTAGAAGCCGCTGTCACCAAAGCCATTGAACAACTTCAAGAATTAGGTGCAGAAATTCATCCTATTTCCTGTCCCAGTTTCCGCTATGGTTTACCAACTTACTACATTATCGCCCCCTCGGAAGCATCAGCTAACTTGGCGCGTTACGATGGCGTTAAATATGGGTTGCGTTCCCCTGATGCGGACAATCTTTTATCAATGTATACCAAAACTCGTTCTCAAGGTTTTGGGGCGGAAGTCAAACGCCGGATTATGATTGGTACTTATGCCCTTTCCGCTGGTTATTATGATGCCTATTATTTGAAAGCACAAAAAGTCCGCACTCTCATTAAACAAGACTTTGAAAAAGCTTTTAAAACAGTAGATGTTTTAATTTCTCCCACTGCACCTACCACCGCATTTCGAGCCGGAGAAAAAACTACTGATCCTTTGAGTATGTATTTAAATGATTTAATGACTATTCCTGCTAATTTAGCTGGTTTACCAGGAATCAGTTTACCTTGCGGTTTTGATAGTAAAGGTTTACCCATTGGACTGCAAATAGTTGGTAAAGTGCTAGGAGAAGAGCAAATTTTCCAAGTAGCTTATGCCTATGAACAATCAACTAATTGGCATTTACAAAAACCTAAAATGGCTTAGTTTTTCACTTGTAGGGGTTTACATCGTCAACCCCTATATTCTCAATGGGAATCATCATGATCCAAAGAATGTTAAATTAATATTTCTGTATTAGTCAAAATCAAATTAAATGACTCGCTTTATACATGACCAATTCGCCAAGCAATATCTCACGGAACTATTAACACCTTATGGACAAGTAGAAACCAGCAAAGATATCACCGCAGAAGTTAGACAAATTGACGTTTTATTTATCCCCTCACCTCAACCCACACAAAGCCTAGAAACACTCGGATTACTAGGGCGAATGGCCACAAAATATGCTATATTTGAACCATTTCGCAATGCTGTCAGCAAAAGTGAAATTCGCAGTTGTATGGGTAAATTATTTGACATCCATGCTGACTTAGAACGGCAATCTAACCGCAATAATACGCGAATAAATGAAGCAGAATTACCTCGTCTGTGGATTTTTACTCCGACAGCATCAATAGAACTCCTAGCCAGTTTTAATGGGACTACGGATGAAGAAAACTGGGGAAAAGGGATTTATTTTTTTGGAGAAGGATTCAAAACCATCATTATTGCCATTCACCAACTCCCTATTACACCAGAAACACTGTTTTTGAGGGTTTTAGGAAAAGGAAAAGCGCAAAGACAAGCGGTGGAAGAATTAGAAACACTGGCTAATGATAGTCCTTTTCTCGCGGATATTATACAATTAGTACATAACCTAATTGCTGTGTTATCGGCTCGTCAGCGTCAAGAACAAGATATTGATAAAGATGATCAGGAGTTGATTATGAAATTATCGGAAATTTATCAGCAACAATTAGAAGAACTGAAAAAACAAGGACGACAAGAAGGACGACAAGAAGGACTTCAGGAAGGAATTCATGTAGGACTTCAGGAAGGACGACAAGAAGGACTCCAAGCAGGTGTAGAAAGAGAACGACACGCTATGATTGAAAGTATCCTGCAAGTGCGTTTTGGTCAAATTGATCCTCAGCTACAAAGAATTATCAATCCTCTAATTGCCATGAGTAGAGAAGAATTTACTCCTTTACTTCTACAATTATCTCGTGAGGAGTTATTAGCTAAATTCGCATAACAATAGTACAGTCAGCGGAGAGGATTAGGGGTTTAGGAATGCTAAATCCCTGCATTTAGGTTTTGAAAATGTGTTTATTTATCGTTATTATCTATGATTGATTACATTCTGTTCACTACTCATTGAGCATTATTATATAAGTTTCAAAAGTATGAGATCATTAAAATCATATAAACTAATTTTGAATCAACGCATAGTTAAAGGAGTCCCAACAGATGGAACAAAATCGTAAGTCAACAGCAATCATCACAGGTGCTTCTTCTGGAGTCGGTTTGCAAGCAGCCAAGGCTCTCGTTGACAAAGGAAACTGGCACGTTATTATGGCTTGTCGTGATTTAATCAAAGCCGAGAAAGCTGCCCAGAGTGTCGGAATGCCTGCAAATAGCTATACACTCATGCAAATTGATTTAGGCTCTTTAGAAAGCGTTCGACAGTTCGTCAACAATTTCAGAGCGACTGGCAAAACCGTGGAAGCTTTGGTTTGCAACGCTGCCATTTATATGCCTTTAATCAAAGAACCGTTATTTTCTCCCGAAGGATTTGAATTAACCGTTACCACAAATCACCTCGGACATTTTCTGATGTGTAATTTAATGCTGGCAGATTTACAAAAATCACCTGCCGCTGATAAAAGATTGGTAATTTTGGGAACTGTTACCCACAACCCAGATGAATTGGGTGGTAAAATTCCTCCTCGTCCAGATTTAGGCAATTTTGAAGGTTTTGCAGCGGGTTTCCAAAATCCAATCACAATGATTGACGGTAAGCAATTTGAACCAGTCAAAGCCTACAAAGATAGTAAAGTATGTAACGTTCTCACCATGCGGGAACTACATAACCGTTTTCATGAGTCCACTGGGATTACTTTCAGTTCTCTCTATCCTGGTTGTGTAGCGACAACGGCTTTATTCCGCAATCACTATCCTCTCTTCCAGAAAATTTTCCCTCTTTTCCAAAGGTATATTACTGGAGGATTTGTCACCGAGGAATTATCAGGAGAGCGCGTTGCTATGGTAGTAGCTGATCCTGAATACAAACAATCTGGGATTTATTGGAGTTGGGGAAATCGTCAAAAGAAAGATCGGGCATCTTTTGGGCAAAAAGTCTCTCCCCAAGCACGAGACGAAGAAAAAGGCAAGCGGATGTGGGATCTTAGTTACCAGTTGGTAGGATTAGGAAAAGCATCTGAAAAATCAAGATCTCTGATTTAATTGGTCAGTGGTCAGTGGTCAGTAGTAAGGGGAAAAAATTTCCCCCTGCTCCCTGTGTCCTAAATTGAATAATAAAGTGGAAAAGATTTAGCATCTTTAGGTTTAACATAAACCTTTTCTTGGGGTTCTAATTTTAGTTCATCGAACCGTTCCCGTGTTAAATGGGCTGTCATTGCTTGTCCATCATCTAAGGTTAATTCAACTTGAATTTCCCAACCTAAATGAATGATTCTGCTGACTATAGCTGGTACTGTTGTTCCATTAGCAACGTTTTCAATGATGATATCTTGGGGACGCAAAAATGTTTCTGGATGTGCTGATTCAAAACCGCTACTTTGAAAGATTTTGGCAGAACTGGGTAATACATTCACCGGACCAATAAAACTCATCACAAATGCAGATGCGGGATGATCATAAATTTGTGCGGGTGTTCCTACTTGTTCCACTTTGCCTTTATTCATGACCACGATTTCATCAGAAACTTCCATTGCTTCTTCTTGATCATGGGTGACGAAAACTGTGGTAACATGAACCTCATCATGGAGACGACGTAACCAAGCTCGTAGGTCTTTGCGGACTTTGGCATCAAGAGCGCCAAAGGGTTCATCTAATAATAGTACATTGGGTTCTACGGCCAATGCTCTGGCTAAAGCTACCCGTTGTCTTTGTCCACCGGAAAGCTGTGAAGGATAGCGATCGCCTAATCCACTTAATTGCACTAATTCCAATAGCTGTTCTACTTTTCCCTGAATTTTCTTTTTGGGGGCTTTGCGAATTTCTAAGCCAAAGGCGATATTTTTGCGAACAGTTAAATGTTTAAATAGAGCATAGTGCTGAAAGACAAAGCCAATATTTCTTTCTTGTACACTTTGATCAGTAGCATCTTTACCTGTCAGAAATATTTTACCTGTATCTGGTGTTTCTAAACCAGAAATTAATCGCAATAGGGTAGATTTACCAGATCCAGATGGACCAAGTAAAGCCACCAGAGAACCACTCTGAATTTCCAGATTTACCTGTTCAACTGCTTGGAAACTACCAAATTGTTTAGAGACGTTTTCAACTACTATACCCACTGGTGCTACACCTCTGCAAATAATCTACGGTTTTTAAGTAGGAATACCGTATTTTATATTTATATCACAAATATTTGCAGTGTTATCATTAAAATTCATGAACTTAACAAATTTGAGATTTTGAATTACAGCAAGAGTCACGAGTAAAATCCTGCTGATTTAAAGAAGCGCAGAATACCAATACTAAAAAAATCGTCTTCTTGTCTGATTTTCAGATAGTGTTTTTCGTAATGGAACTACGTCGGCTTCACTACTTTCCCTCGCTACGCGAATTAATAAAGCAGAAGATATCAAACTGGCAACCATTGAATTACCACCATAACTAAACATGGGTAAAGGTAAGCCTGTAGTTGGTAAAGCGCCTGTAGTTACGCCAATATGTAATAATGATTGCCCAACCATAACAACTACTACACCAATTGCCACTAATTGAGATGTCAGATTCTTGGATTTGAGGGCAATAATTAATCCTAAAGTAGCGAATATTGCTAACATTAGTAATAGTAAAATACCGCCAATAAAACCAAATTCTTCCGAAAAAATGGCGAAGATAAAATCAGTATCTTGAATTGGTAAATAGAATAACTTTTGTTGAGAAAGTCCAAAACCAACCCCCGAAGTTTGACCCGAACCTACAGCTAATAAACTTTGTACTAACTGATAACCATCTCCTGTGGCATCAGCCCAAGGATTCATAAAGGACATAATGCGTTTGCGTTGATATTCTTTGATACTAATACTGATTATTGCTAACATTACCCCACCAAAGGCTGTTCCTCCCAAATATTTATATGGTATTCCTGCTGCTAGGGCAATAAACCAAATTGTCATGCCGCAAAGTGCTGTTGTACTTAAGTTAGGTTGGGCAAGAATTCCTAAGAGGACAAGACCGAAAACACCCAGCCAAGATAAACGAATTCCCCAACGCAGTTTTTCCCATTTTCCAAAAAGTGTCGCACTTTGTAAAACTAGAAAAGGTTTAATTAATTCTGATGGTTGGATAGGAATTGGTCCAATGGATATCCACCTAGCAGCATCAAAGGCTTTTTTTCCTAATCCTGGTACTAAGGTCAGAAAAATTAACATCAGGAAAAATATTAAAAACCAATGAGATACTCCCAAAATTTTCCGCAATGGCAAATTAACAATGATGTTGAAAATAATTAAAGAAGCTATAGCCCAAAGAATTTGCCGTTTGAAATAATATAAACCGTCACCTTGACGTTCATCAGCAACGGGATAGGATGCGGAAAAGAGGATAATTAAGCCAATAAACATCCACGTTAATGTTAGCCAGCGTAATAATCGGGCTTCTAGTCCCCAAGTAGAAACGGAATTATCAAAAATTGGGATTAAACGGAGTAGATTCACAATTTGGTAATTGGTAATTGGTAATTGGTAATTGGTAATTGGTAATTGGTAATTGGTAATTGGTAATTGGTAATTGGTAATTGGT
>NZ_JAQMTJ010000111.1:0-7670 GCF_028330815.1 Dolichospermum lemmermannii CS-548 | reverse complement strand
AAAATTTACTTAAATCTAGGCTGGTTTCCTATTAATTCTCAATAATTAATGTTTATTGAGAATATAGGCTCTTTCCAGAAAAGCCTCTAACCCTTTTGAATACTCATTTTTAGCTGGTTTTCTTACATCGAACTCAGGTTCTTGGAAGTCCCTAAGAACGAGGATAAAATCTGTTTTTTAGCCTTAACCGAACAGTATTGGTATAGATTTTATTTCCCGCAGAAATGCAAATGAGCAAAGGGTCGAAATTTCTTGTTTGTTGCTTGACCTGTTGCGAATGATATATACTGACGGTGTATTAATCCATTAAGGTGTAATTTTTATGGTTGAACCACTCACTGGCGCTGTTATTGTTTCTTTATTTTTCTCGGAAGCAATCAAGGAAGGTGGAAAATTTGCAGTTAAAGGAGTCGCGGATACTTTTGCAAAGTTGGTTAGCACTATTCGACAAAAGTTAACTACGGAAGGAATGGAAGGTTTATTAATTCGGGCTGAAAAAGATCCAAATGAAAAAAATAAACTTCAGTTACAAGATGAATTGCAAGAATACATTAATGCTGATGAAATTTTTGCTAATCAACTTAAATTGCTGGTTGAAGAACTCAAAACACAAGACCCTAAGATTCGTCAGGTTATTCTGAGTGGAATTGAATTAAATGGTGATTTACAAGCTCAGAATATCACTCAAAAAACTTCAGGAAGTAGTGGTTCTGTTGACCAAGAAATGCTCACCAATATCAAGGCTAATAATATTAATGTAGGTGATTTAACTCAAGAAGGTTAAGAGATTGTGTGAAAAGTATTGGATAAAATCCATTATCTCCAAAAACCTAAGTTACCTCTCCCTAACCCTCTCCTAAAAGGAGAGGGAACTAGAAAAGAATAAAGGTTTTAATGCTTTTATTTTGGTAGGGGAAAGGTTTAGAAAGGGGTCTGTACTTACCTCTCCCTAGCCCTCTCCTAAGAGGAGAGGGAACTAGAAAAAAAATAAAGGTTTTAATGCTTCTCTTTTGGTAGGGGAGAGGTTTAGAAAGGGGTATATTTACATATTAAAAACTTTTAAAACATCCTTTAAGTTCTAATCATGAATACAAATCATCTCCCTCAAGTTGTTCAAGAGCTTTTCAAAAATGTTCAAGCGGGGGGTGATATCTCTGTGGGAGATATTACTCAAGTTTTTCAAAATGTCAATAATTTAAATGATTTGGATAAACCTCTAAGTTTTCCCCACAATATCCCTAATAGTAATACTCAAAAGTTTGTTGGTCGAGAAAATGAATTATTTTTAATTCATCAACATTTACAAACTAGCAATCATGCTGTAATTTCTGCTGTTGAAGGTATGGGTGGTATTGGTAAAACTGAATTAGCTACCCAATATTCTCTTCTGCATTTATTCCTAAATTCTTATCCGGGAGGTATTTGTTGGTTGTCGGCTACAAATCAAAATCTCGGTTTACAAATTATTCAATTTTGTCGCACACATTTAGGTTTAAATCCCCCAGATGATTTTGATGTATTATCACAAGTAACTTGGTGTTGGCAACGTTGGCAACAAGGTAGTGTTTTATTAGTTATTGATGATGTCCGAAGTTATTCGGCGATTCAGCTTTATTTGCCGCCACAATCATCTCAATTTCGGGTTTTGATCACAACAAGACTAAAACTAGATTTATCTGGTTCTTTATCTTTACAAATCCTTTCTCTACCGGAGGCAATGGTATTATTATCAAAATTAATTGGTGAGGATAGGTTAAATCAAGAAACAGCACTAGCAGAGGAACTTTGTCAACGGTTAGGTCGTTTACCACTAGCTTTACAATTGGTTGGTCGTTATCTCAAATATCGTCAGATATCTTGCGCGGAAATGTTGCAAAGATTAGCAGCTAAAGGTATCAATCATCCTGCTTTTGATATTGATGCTCATGACCTTACTTGGACTTTATCTATAACTCGTGGTGTTCAAGCTGCTTTTGAATTAAGTTGGGAAGTTATCAGTTATTCTGCTCAAGAGTTAGGTTGTCTACTCAGTTTATTTGCTTTAGCTCCCATTCCTTGGTTATTGATTCAAAGTGCTTCACGGGAGAAAAACATAGAAAATCTAGAAAATGCCAGAATTGAATTAGAACGATTACATCTTTTACAAAGTGAAAATTATGATCATTATCAATTACATCAACTAATTCGTGATTTTTTACAAGTCAAGTTAGAAAAACTGTCAACGGTTACACAAAAAAAGATCACCTTGGCAAACTTTTTGTTTTTAGATATTAGTCAACTTTTTAGTAATTTATTCAATCGTCAATCTCTCAGCATTACACTAAAACGTAATTTTTGCCAAGCAATAGTTGATATAGCTCAAAAAATTCCAGAACAACCAATACAGAAAGATATTCAAAGGTTCAAATTAGCTATACCCCATTTACAGGAAGTAGCAGATCATTTACTGGATACTGTGAGTGATGAAAATTTACTTTGAGTTTTTGAGGGAGTAGGAAAATTTTATAAAGGACAAGGATTATATAATGATGCAGAACCTTGGCTAAAAAAATGTGTATCATTGCTAAAACAGCGTTTAGGTAATGATCATCCTGATGTTGCTACCAGTCTCAACAATTTGGCATTCCTTTACAATTCTCAAGGCAAGTACAAGGAAGCAGAACCTCTCTACCAACAAGCTTTAGCTCTCAGGCAAAAACTGCTGGGTGATGATCATCCTGATGTTGCTACCAGTCTCAACAATTTGGCAGGACTTTACAAATCTCAAGGCAAATACAAGGAAGCAGAACCTCTCTACCAACAAGCTTTAGCTCTCAGGCAAAAATTGCTGAGTAATGATCATCCTCATGTTGCTTCCAGTCTCAACAATTTGGCTTCACTTTACAAATCTCAAGGCAAGTACAAAGAAGCAGAACCTCTCTACCAACAAGCTTTAAATATTTTTGAACAACAATTAGGAGTAGATCATCCAAATACTATTACTGTTCGTGATAATCTTGAACTTTTACGCAATCGTTAAGTAAATGCTGTTAATCTTAAAGCATTTATTTTCAGACAAATTTATTGGATAAGACAACAATAGCTTTGTTTAGTAATCTGATGTTTTACGTTTAGACTCTTATTCTTATAATTTGTATGAGAATAAGAAAAAAATTTTTAGATAAGGAGATTAAGGAGAACGATAGGTAATTATGAAAACTGACAAACTGTTTTACAGACTATTTTTATCTCAGCCAGGATTGATTACCGAGTTAATCCCAGAAATTCCCAAAGATTGCGAATTTACCTATAGTGCGCCCGCAGTCAAAGAAAAAGGATTTGCAATAGATGGATTATTAACACCAATTGCCAAGGATCTAAATTTACCGTTAGTATTTTTAGAGGCACAGATGCAAAGAGACCCCAAATTTTATGGTCGGTATTTCGCAGAGATTTTTATGTACCTATATCAATACAACATCAAACAACCTTGGTACGGATTGTTGATTTTACCCAACCGACAGGAAGATTTAGGCTCAGATATTCCCTACCAATCGTTGTTAACAAATCAAGTCAAACGCCTATATTTAGAAGATTTGTTACCGTTAACAGATTTGAGTCCCAATCTGTCATTATTGAAATTGCTGGTAGTCAATGAACAAGATACAGCCTCCTTGGCACAAGCGATTCTTAATAGTGCAGAAACAGAAGAAGAACTGCGCCGACGCTTAGATTTGGTAGAAGCTATACTTGTGAATAAATTCCCACAACTCAGCACAAAGGAGATTTTGAAAATGCTAAACCTGAAAACAGCAGATGTCACCCAAACACGGTTTTATCAGGAAGTGTTTCAAGAAGGACAGCAAGCAGGACAACAAGCAGGACGACAAGCAGGACGACAAGAAGGGGAAACGGATTTAGTGCTGCGTATGTTGACGAAGCGGTATGGATTGCTGTCTTTAGCCCAACAAGAGCAAATAAGAAGTTTGAATATAGAGCAGTTGGAGAGTTTAGGGGAATCCTTGTTAGATTTTACAGAAATATCCGATTTAGATGGGTGGCTTTTGGCGCATATAAAAACTTGAGAATAGTTTTCTAGGAAAGGAATATTAATTTTCACAGCTAGACTTGGCGTAAGCTATACTGCATAGCTCCTGTATTCTGTATTTCCTTATGTATTTAGTCTGGGAAAGATTGACTTTATCTTCTTTACCACTGAAAGAATATTTGTCTGGTAGTTACCTACATCGGTTTCTGGTGGGACTTTTGCTGCCTTGGCGACAAAGTAGTATTTTAATGCAGTGGGGAGATATTATTGCTGTTGGCTTACTTAGCCTTATTTATGCTCTCGCACCTTTTGTTTCTACTACTTTAATCGGTTTATTGTTGGTGGCTTGTGTTGGCTTCTGGCTGCTGTTGACTTTATCGGATGATAATACATCAGCCAATGCGGCTTCGGTTACTCCTATTCACCTGCTGGTGTTGCTGTATTGGAGTATTGCTGCTATATCAACGGCTTTATCACCGGTGAAAAAAGCAGCTTTGGGTGATTTACAAACATTAACTCTTTATTTGTTACTGTTTGCCCTCTGTGCGAGGGTGCTGCGCGTCCCCCGGTTTCGGTCTTGGTTGATTACTCTTTATTTGCATATATCCCTGATTGTCAGCGTCTATGGGTTGCGACAATGGTTTTTTGGTGCGAAGGCTTTAGCTACTTGGGTTGACCCGGAATCTCCTTTGGCTAAGACTACTAGGGTTTACAGTTATTTGGGTAATCCCAACTTACTGGCAGGATATCTTTTACCGGCTGCGGTTTTAAGCTTGGTGGCGATTGTGGCTTGGCAAGGTTGGATGAAAAAAGCCCTAGCACTAACAATGTTTATTGTCAATGCTGCGACTTTAATTCTTACCTTTAGTCGCGGTGGTTGGATTGCTTTGCTGGTGGGATTGTTTACTGTGGCAGTCTTGCTGATTTATTGGTGGAGTATAAGTATGCCCCCATTTTGGCGGACTTGGTCTTTACCAATATTGTTAGGAACTGTAGTGGGGTTATTGATAATTGGATTGATATTTGTCGAACCCTTCCGGGTGCGAATCGTGAGTATATTTGCCGACCGCAAAGACAGTAGTAATAACTTTCGGAAAAATGTTTGGGAATCGGTATTTCAAATGATCCGCGATCGCCCGATAATTGGTATAGGACCTGGACATGGTTCTTTTAATAAGGTTTATCCTCTCTATCAACGTCCTCGGTTTACGGCTTTGAGTGCCTATTCTGTGTTTCTAGAAACGATTGTGGAAACTGGCTTTTTGGGTTTTACTTGTTTTATGTGGTTGATTGTCGTTGCATTAAATACAGGATATTTGCAATTAAGTCGGTTACGAAAAACTAAGAATATGGAAGGCTTGTGGCTAATGGGGGCAATAGCTGCTATAATAGGTTTATTAACTCAGGGTTTATTTGATACAGTTTTCTATCGTCCTGAAGTTAATACCCTCTGGTGGTTTATGGTGGCTTTAGTTGCCAGCTATTGGCAACCTTTAACCCGCAATAATCATAATCACGCTTAGAAAAGAGTTTCCTAACCCACCTGGGAATGAATTCCCAGTCTAATAGTTCAAGTCCACTGAAGTGGACTCAAAGCCTTTAATAGTCGTCTTTAGACGACTTTTGCTATGAGACTCCGAATTCATTCGGAGGCGGTTGTGGGAATTTCCCCTGCCCTCTGCCTCCTAATACCTCTTCATTGCCCTTTGCATATCTCGCTGGTCGTCACGACGTTTGAGACTTTCGCGTTTGTCGTGGAGTTTTTTACCTTTACCCAGCGCAATGACTATTTTTACCCAACCTCGTTTCAGATACATTTTTAAGGGGACTAGGGTTAAACCTTCCTGTTGTACCCTCCCAATAAGTTTACGCAGTTCTTGTTTATGGAGTAATAATTTGCGGGTTCGTCTGGGTTCGTGATTAAAGTATGCACCACTAGAGGCATAAGGAGAAATATGGACGTTGATTAACCATGCTTCACCGTCACGAAGCAACGCATAGCCATCTTGCAAATTGGCTTTACCCGCACGAATTGATTTTACTTCAGTTCCTGTCAACTGAACTCCCGCTTCATAGGTTTCTATGATTTCATATAAAAACCGTGCTTGCCGATTATCACAAATAACTTTGTAACCTTCACTCTGTTTATCACTCATCGAAAATCTTCTTAGTTTTAATAAATACGCCTAAAAATTTCTTTAGACTAACTCTTTTATTGATTGTAGTTCACAAAGACAGGTGACAGGTAAACCTGTTTAGTCTCTAAATTACGTAAAGTTTTGTTAACTATTCCTAAAAATTTAATATTTTCTTTAGAAATCATTGATGATGTCATCATGAGTAAGTAATCTTGTCATAGTATTAGAGATAGAATTAGTATTCTTGCTTGTGTCTATTAATATTGTTGATAACGGCAAATCACTCGGTCAAAAAATTATAGGGGTGTATTATCCATGCCCTTGACTATTCTTGTCGCAGATGATGATTTAGGTACGCGTCTATCTATTAGTGATTATCTTGATCTGTCTGGGTATAATGTCATTACCGTTGATAATGGTGTTGATGCTTTGGATATGGTTGAAAAGTGCCATCCTGATTTGATGGTGACAGATATTATGATGCCACAGATGAATGGTTATGAGTTGGTGCGTCGTGTTCGGCAATTATCGGCGTTTCGATTATTACCTGTGATTTTGTTAACAGAGAGAACGAAAACCCAAGAACGAATTTTGGGATATCAGTCTGGTTGTGATTTGTATTTGCCTAAGCCTTTTGAATTGGAGGAAATAGCCGCTGCTATACGTAATTTGTTAGAGCGATCGCAAATCATCCAATCAGAATGTCGTTTTCTTTATCAGGAAGAAATCAGTTTTGCCACATATACAAAAGCAAAAAACGGTCATATTTCTATTCCTACTCATGTACAACAATCTCAAGTATTGACACCGTTAACTGTTAGAGAACAGGAAGTTTTAGACTTATTAACTCATGGTTTGTCTAATGGAGAAATTGGTAATCATTTACATTTGAGTCCGCGTACGGTGGAGAAATATGTTAGTAGTTTATTGAGAAAGACTGAAACTAGCAACCGCGCAGAATTAGTCAGGTTTGCGATGAAACATGGTTTAGTAGAGTAGAATTTTGTAGAGTGCCTTTTTTAAAAAGACTAAATCCCAGACTTATGATATTAATTCATCATTTATTTACAAATTTAAAAAAGAAGTCTGGGATATGATGAGGATTTAACCACTAGCTAAAAACTACAAATAGATTCTGGTTGAATGGGACATTTTTTAGAGGTAAGTGGATTGCCAGAAAGGTAAAGGTCAGTCAATTTTTTCAGATTGGACAAAGGTTTTATGTCGCTGATTTGATTTTTATCAAGGTAAAGATAAGTCAACTTAGTCAGATTAGACAAAGGTTTGATATCGCTGATTTGATTTTCCACAAGGGAAAGCAAAGTCAAATTAGTCATACTAGACAAAGGTTTAATATCGCTGATTTGATTATTATCGAGGTGAAGAATAATCAAATTAATCAGACTAGACAAAGGTTTAATATCGCTGATTTGATTATTATAGAGGTTAAGAATAATCAAATTAATCAGACTAGACAAAGGTTTAATATCGCTGATTTGATTTTT
>NZ_JAQMTJ010000110.1:0-5424 GCF_028330815.1 Dolichospermum lemmermannii CS-548 | reverse complement strand
TTTATCTTCCAAATGCTTCGCCCCTACTGACCACTGACCACTGTACGGGCGAAGCATTTGGAGAACTATTTTTGGCAATGACCGATAATTTATCTTCCAAATGCTTCGCCCCTACTGACAACGGACCACTGTACGGGCGAAGCATTTGGAGAACTATTTTTGGTAATGACCGATAATTTATCTTCCAAATGCTTCGCCCCTACTGACCACTGACCACTGACCACTGACTATTACTCAAACAACCGGAAATATGGGTAACGCACCGGTACACCAGGTTCTTTATCCAAATCAAAGTTAATCACTTCCCAGCAAGGTTCTGTGGCTGAATCAGGGCTAAACTCTACAGGTAAACCATATAACCGCGCCCCCGTAGCAACTTCCCCTTGTCCAGAACGCCAAGGTGTACTCCGTTCCAAATAGCCACTCATTAACTCCTGATAACGGTTAGCGACAATTATCTTCGTAGCCCGATAACCTTGAGTATAAAGCTTGTCTAAAGCTTCGTGAATTTCAAACCGAATCCCATCAGGATGAGTATGTTGACGATACCATTCACCATCCCATCTGCGCCAATGACGACCAGACTGTAAATGGACTAACTCCCCAGTTTTGGGTTCAGCTTCAAATGCGCCATGACGGGGACACAGATAAGTATCCGTCAATGTTAAAGCCGAAATAGTTTGGCGACAGTGAGGACACTGTATTTCAGGGCCAAATATCGGGTACTGAAAGCCTGGATTTATCATGAAGTGCGTATAAACATAGTATTGTTTCTTTGCCAGCACCAGTAGGTTTAAGATTACACTCCTGCTCCACTACTTTAGATAACTTGCTCACTGCTACATAAAAATGAAGATAGTGCCTGAGAACAAGTTTCACAACCGTCTGACGATAGAAGTCCAACGCTGTGATATTCTGGTTTGGCAACCAGCCCTAAAGGTTGGAGTTTCTCCAGTGTTCCTGGGTACCATATCCATATTCTATCGTGTCTATCTCTTGTGACTGGAAATCTGCTGAATTTTCTCAAGCTGCTTTTGTGGCAGCCAACGCTGTAATCATTGGTTCTGTAAGCATAGCAGCCAGAGCCAGCGTTTGGTATGGATCTGTGGTTAGAGGTGATGTAGAAAGAATTGAAATTGGCGAATGTACAAATATTCAAGACGGCACAATTCTCCATGGTGATCCAGGCGTACCCACAATCTTAGAAGATCATGTCACTGTCGGCCATCGCGCTGTGGTACATTCTGCCCACATTGAAAGTGGTAGTTTAATTGGTATTGGTGCTATTATCCTAAATGGTGTAAGAGTCGGTACAGGCAGCATTATCGGCGCAGGTGCAGTAGTCACCAAAAATGTCCCTCCTGGTTCTCTAGTCATGGGTGTTCCCGGTAAAGTAGTCCGTCAACTCTCAGCCACCGAAATCACCGAACTCATCGAACACGCCGAAAAATACTATCAATTAGCCCTCCTTCATGCTGCTAATGGGTGATTGGTGATTGGTGATTGGAATAAACTTCTTACCTGCTCCCTGTAACCTGTAACCTGTCACCTTTTCCCTGACTTTTAATCAAACTTTACATATAAGCTTGAAAAAATTCCCCACTTCAGATCACAATAAAAGTTGAGAACTGTTGATAAAACTTAAGATTTTTTAATTTACAGAGGACTTCTAGATATGGACATTGATAATCGTGTATTAATTGTTTTAGCACCAATAGCGATCGCTGCTGGTTGGGCTGTTTTCAATATCGGTGCTGCTGCTCTTAGACAAGTCCAAAACTTTTTGAGCAGAGAAGCATAATTTTAGGTAATGGGTAATAGGTGATTGGTAATGGGTAATAGAGAACAGGGAAGTTATTTATCCAAAATACCAATCACTAATCACCATGAACGTAGATTCTTTACTCCGACCTTTTCAGCATTTTGGTGTGAATTTGGGGTTATCCCGGATTGTCGATTTATTGGCAAAGTTGGGAAATCCCCATCACCAAGTACCAATTATTCATGTCGCTGGGACTAACGGAAAAGGTTCTGTTTGTGCTTACCTGTCTGCGGTACTTACTGAGGCTGGTTATAAAACCGGACGCTACACCTCTCCCCATTTGGTTGATTGGACAGAAAGAATCTGTGTTAATGAACAACCAATTGATAGTAATGAACTGTGTGAATTAATACTGCAAGTTCAAGCAGCTATTAACCCAAAGGAAGAATCACCTACCCAATTTGAAGTAATTACCGCTGCGGCTTGGTTATATTTTGCCCAGAAACAAGTTGATATTGCCATCATTGAAGTAGGATTAGGAGGGCGTTTAGATGCCACCAATGTCTGTGATAATCCTTTGATAACAGTTATTACTTCTATTAGTCGAGAACATTGGCAACAACTTGGACCCACTTTAGCCCATATTGCCAAAGAAAAAGCGGGAATTATCAAAGCAGGATGTCCTGTGGTTATGGGTTCATTGCCAGCCGATGCCGAGAAAGTCGTGCAATCGCGTATTCTAGAATTACAATGCCCAATTTTTACCCCCCAACCATCTCGACAAATTAATCAAAATTGGGCAGAATATCAAAAAATAGAAAGTTCTGAATTTATAAAATATCCATTACCATTACAGGGACAAATTCAATTACATAATTCAGCTTTAGCATTAGCAGCTTTGGAAATATTGCAAAAACAAAATTGGCAAATTTCTGAACAAGCTATTATTCAAGGAATGGCTAAAACCAAGTGGCCAGGGAGAATGCAATGGATAACTTGGAAAAGTCATAAACTCCTCATTGACGGCGCACACAACCCAGCTTCAGCCACAGTTTTGCGTAATTATGTAGATAGTCTCAACACCAAAAATATAACTTGGGTAATGGGAATGTTAACTACTAAAGATCATGGTGATATTTTTCATGAACTTCTTAAACCAGGAGATAAATTATATTTAGTTCCCGTACCAGATAGTAATTCAGCAGATTTAGAAGAATTAGCTAAGTTAGCAACATCAATTTGTCCAGATTTGAATTTTTGTCACACCTATTCAGATGTGTTGTCAGCCTTAGACGCTGCTTTTATTGCTACAGATAATCAAGTTGTATTATGTGGTTCTTTGTATTTAATTGGTTATTTTTTGGCAAATGGAATTTAAAAAAAGAAAGTAAGCGATTTTTTTGTCAGAATCAGGATATCCAGGATTTGAGGATGTACAGGATTGTAATTTATGAATTTTTTGATTGATATTTTCTATCATTCAATCTTTCCTGTCAGAATCAGGATGTCCAAGATTTGAGGATGTACAGGATTGTAATTTATGAATTTTTTGATTGATATTTTCTATCATTAAAAAATCCCTATTTCCAATAGTCTCATCAACAATAAGAGAACTCCACAAAAAAAATGATCCAATGGTATCTTGCCCGTCCTTGTATTATTAGCGGGCAAGATGCCCGCACTACAAGAAATTTTGGGATATTTTTTAAATTGGAAGTCTCTAATATCCTGTAAATCCTTTAACTTACCTTTGGGGGTTAAAGTCCCCTGCTTCTACAAGCAGCGGGTTTTGCGTCGGGGTAAAATCCCCGTTACAAAACGTAATTCTAAATTCTAAATTCTAAATTCTGCATTCTTTTAATCCTGGTTATCCTGATTCTGACAATTACCAATTACCGATTATCCCACTGCTGGGCAGCATCTTCCACAGCTTTATCTACAGTTTTTTGTCCTAACATTGCCGCTTGTAAATTTTCGTAAATTGATTTTTGCAAAACTTTAAAATCTTTGAGTTTGGGGGTTAATACCTCAGCCTGTTTTAATTGTGTCGCACTAATTACCCGCCCCTTTTCCGCTGTCGTAGCATTAGCGGGAACTTCCTTAAAGTAAGGATCCGACAAAGCCTTAATTGTCGAAGGTAGGACGTTAGCAGCTTTAGCAAAGGCTAATTGGTTTTCGTCATTCGTAACAAATAAAGCAAATTTAACAGCTTCATCAGGATATTTACTATCACGAGGAATTACGATATTCATCACAGCAACATTTTTCTTACCTGTATCACCCGTAATTTGTGGCGCAATTGCCGAAGCTTGGGCAACCTTGGGGGCATTATTAGCAATGGTTTTCAGAAACTCAGGCCCAGAAGCTAAAAAAGCCGTTTCTCCAGATTGGTATAAATCTATGGCATGACGATGCCCTTGGGTTAAAGATTCTTTTGGTAACAAACCTTTTTTATACAAATCTACCCAATATTGAAAAGCAGCTTTTCCTTTATCCGTATTAAAACCAGCTTTACCTTCAGCATTAACTAGGGTGACACCCATTTGTACCAAAGATTCCAACACCTCACCAGAGTCTTGGGGAACAAAAGTAGCGAAGAAAGCATACTTACCAGTTTTATTTTTAATTTGTTGCGCTGCTTGCCCTAATTCTGCGTAAGTGGCAGGAGGTTTCGTAATACCCGCTTGTTTTAGTAAATCGGTATTATAAATAGTTAGTCGCGTGGTGAGATACCAAGGAATGCCAAAACTCTTACCATTGAGGCTACTTGCTTGCCAAATATTTGGTAAATAGGTGGAACGGACTTGACTGGGAATTTTGGCATCCAAATCTAACCAAGCATTTTTACCCGCAAGTTGGGAAGCAAAGTCGGGATTAAGGTTAACAACATCTGGTGGGGTTTTTGCGGAGACTGCTGTTAAAATCTTATTCTCCATTGCCGACCAAGGCACATCTACCCATTTAACTTTTATACTTGGGTTTTGTGATTCAAAAGTCGTAATTAGACTTTGAAAGTAGTTGGTAAATTGCGGTTGGAGTTGCATTGTCCAAAACTCAATCGTGACAACTCCAGTTTTAGCAGGTTTGGGATTATTGCCAACATTACCTATGCCGCAGCTAACCAGCCAACTAGTAAATAAGCCCAGTAATGCCCAACAAACCAGTTGTTTAAATTTTTGCAATCGAATCATCGTAGTAGGTGATAGTATTTTTAGAATTAATCTGGGTAAGAAAAAGGATAGTGAATTGTGGAGACTATAGGATATATCAATTTTGGTAATAGGTAATAGGTAATAGTTAAAAATTCTTGCCTGACAACTGACAACTGTACGGGCGAAGCATTTGGAGAACTATTTTTGGCAATGACCGATAATTTATCTTCCAAATGCTTCGCCCCTACCGACAACTGTACGGGCGAAGCATTTGGAGAACTATTTTTGGTAATGACCGATAATTTATCTTCCAAATGCTTCGCCCCTACGGACAACGGACAACTGTACGGGCGAAGCATTTGGAGAACTATTTTTGGCAATGACCGATAATTCATCTTCCAAATGCTTCGCCCCTACCGACAACTGTACGGCCGAAGCATTTGGAGAACTATTTTTGGCAATGACCGATAATTTATCTTCCAAATGCTTCGCCCCTACGGAC
Organism: Dolichospermum lemmermannii CS-548; assembly: GCF_028330815.1. Lineage (NCBI taxonomy): Bacteria > Bacillati > Cyanobacteriota > Cyanophyceae > Nostocales > Aphanizomenonaceae > Dolichospermum > Dolichospermum lemmermannii. The sequence continues at coordinate 8 of NZ_JAQMTJ010000110.1, read as the reverse complement.
AACGGACA
>NZ_JAQMTJ010000109.1:0-2633 GCF_028330815.1 Dolichospermum lemmermannii CS-548 | reverse complement strand
GGGAACAGGGAACAGGGAACAGGGAACAGGGAAGCAGGGAGCAGGGAGCAGGGAGCAGGGGAGAAATTCCATTCTCTATTCTTCAATTTCTTTCTCCTGAACTCCTGAACTCCTGACTCCTGACTCCTGACTCCTGACTCCTATTAGGTTTCTACAGACACTAAGACAACGGTAATATTATCGTGTCCACCTTGTTCTTTGGCGGCTTCAACTAGGTCATGGGCAGCTTGTTCTAAAGAAGATGTGTCCCTGATGTATCCAAGGATTTGTGGATTTATAAGTTCTTCTGTAAGTCCATCACTACAGAGCAGTAAGCGATCGCCATTTTCCAGAGTTAGTTGCTGAATATCAATCTGATTCAGGTCTTCCCTACCTAAACAACTGGATAAAACATGACGATAGGGATGAACCCTAGCTTCATCAAGAGTAATATCACCGATTTTCATGGCTTTGGCAATCCATGTATGGTCTTCTGTAATTTGTTGTAATTGTGATTCTCGCAGACGGTAGAGACGGGAATCACCAACATGACCGCATACAGGTAATTCATCTGGACGGATAACTACTACTACGGCTGTCGTTCCCATATCAGCACGTTCAGGATGATTGTGCTGATCTTGAACTATGGCTTTATTTGCAGTGGATAAAGCTTGTTCTAGGAGTTTTGAGGAAGATTCGGGGGATTGCCAATTTTGCTCTAGATATGCACAAATTTCGGCAGTAGCGATGCGACTAGCCTCTTCTCCTCCTGCATGACCACCCATACCGTCAGCAACTATAAAGAATCGCCCTGTGGGATCAATATAGTACGAATCTTGATTATAAGCACGAATAAGCCCCGGATCTGTACAACCGGTAGATTCAAGTTTCATAGATTTTTCGTGAACAATTAATTAATACATCCGATCATAACGGTCGAGGCGTAAAAGCAACCGAATCAGCATGAATGAAACTGATGCGGCAATTAAACCAATAAAGCTTGCTAACCAGACATAATGGCTAACTAGGAGAATTGTACCAGCAATTGTAAAACCACTGATAATAAGAGCATAACTTATTGCCAGTTGTATATTACTCTGTCGCCGGATCAGGCGTTCAGTTTCGACGGAGCGAACTCGCAGCCGGATATCACCACGTTCTATTTTATCTAGGGTATCTTCTAATCTTCGTGGTAATCCTAAAGCAGTGCTACTGACTTGGACTGCTTGACGACTTAATTCATTCAAGAAACTATTCCCCTCAGAACTACTGTTATCTGTCATAAGCTGCATTGCATAAGGCTGGGCAACTTCCATAAAGTTAAATTCTGGATCTAGACCTTTACCAACGCCTTCGAGGGTAGAAAAGGCACGCATGACGAAGGTAAAAGTGGCTGGAAATCTAAATGGTTGATCATAAGCGAGTTCATACAAGTCTTCACTGATGGCTGCCACTGATTGATTTTCAAAGGGCTTATCCATGAAGTGATCCAGCATAAACTGGACTGAACGACGGACTGGTCCCATGTCATCAACTGGGGCAAGCGCTCCTAAATCAACTAGAGATTTTACCACGCGATCGCCATCTTTTTGAGCGATACCAAATAAGGTTTCCATTAATCCTTCGCGGACATTGGATTTAATTGTTCCCATCATCCCGAAGTCGTAGAAAATCAAAGCCCCGTCAGGACTAACTGCCAGATTACCAGGGTGGGGGTCAGCGTGGAAGAAGCCATTATTGAGCAGTTGATGGAGATAGGCTTGTGCGCCATAGCGAGCGATCGCTTTTCTATCTACACCCGCAGCATCTAAAGCATCATACTGACTAACTTTAATCCCCGGCACATACTCCAAAGTAATCACCCTAGAAGTAGCATAACGCCAATAAACCCTCGGTACTTTCACCCAATCATAAGGGCGGAAATTCCGGCGGAAAGTATCGGCATTGCGTCCTTCATTCAGATAATCAATTTCTTCCCAGAGAATGCGACAACATTCTTCATATATACCCATCCAATCTCTGCCGCGTCCCCATTTGGGATGATTTTGAAAATAGCGGGCAATACCTTTAAGAATGCCTAAATCAATTTCAAACAGCTTTTTGAGTCCAGGCCGTTGGACTTTGACAACTACGGACTCACCAGTATACAAGGTGGCCTTGTGGACTTGACCCAAACTAGCAGCAGCGAGGGGAACAGGTTCAAAATCTTGGAAAAGTGTGGGAACAGTCTTACCTAATTCCTGCTCAATAATTCCTTCTACCTGTTCATAACTAAATGCTGGGACTCTATCTTGTAACTTAGATAACTCCTCCACATATTCAGCAGAGAAAATATCCGCACGAGTTGAAAACAATTGTCCAATCTTAATAAAAGTCGGACCCAAATCTAAAAACGTGGTTCTAATCCAGATTGCTTGGGCTTTGCGTCTAGCTGCTTGCTTAGATTCTGTTACACCACCGGGGTAACTCCAATCTTTGTTATAGCGCCAAATTTTGAACATCAAGGTCAAGACAAAAGACCAAATATCCACAAAGCGGCGTTTGCTAGAGTATTCTTCCCGATTCCAACGGTATGCTTTGTCTGAGTAACCTTGTTCCATATTTTTCTTATACCGTCGGGTTGTTGCGGAGGCAGGGAGTAAGGGAGGTAGGGG
>NZ_JAQMTJ010000108.1:0-6520 GCF_028330815.1 Dolichospermum lemmermannii CS-548 | reverse complement strand
CCCCTACTGACAACCGACAACTGTACGGGCGAAGCATTTGGAGAACTATTTTTGGCAATGACTGATAATTTATCTTCCAAATGCTTCGCCCCTACTGACAACCGACAACTGTACGGGCGAAGCATTTGGAGAACTATTTTTGGCAATGACTGATAATTTATCTTCCAAATGCTTCGCCCCTACTGACAACTGACAACTAACAAATTAGGAGAGAAAAGAGTGTGGGAGATTTTGGAACAGTTGTAACCGCTATGATTACGCCGTTTAAAGCAGACGGTAGTATTAATTATGATGTAGTTGCCAAACTAGCAGATTATCTAGTTAACAACGGTACAGATACATTGGTGGTGTGTGGAACAACAGGAGAATCCCCAACCCTGACTTGGGAGGAAGAATACCAATTATTTGCTGAGGTATTGCAAACTGTAGCAGGTAAAGCTAAAGTAATGGCTGGATGTGGTTCTAATGACACCAAAGAAGCGATCGCTGCCACCCAAAAAGCCGCTAAGATAGGAGTACATGGTTCTTTACAAGTAGTTCCCTACTACAACAAACCGCCACAAGCTGGATTATATCGGCATTTCCAGGCAATAGCACAATGCTGTCCCGACCTGCCAATGATGTTATATAACGTTCCTGGGCGCACAGGTCAAAACCTCAGTTCAGAAACAGTGGTCAAGTTAGCAGAAATTAATAACATTGTTGCCATTAAAGAAGCCAGTGGTAACTTAGATCAAGTGAGTGAAATCCGTCGCTTGACACCAAAAGAATTTGAGATTTACGCTGGAGATGATTCTTTAACCCTGCCCATGTTAGCGATCGGCTCTCAAGGTATAGTCAGTGTAGCTTCTCATTTGGTGGGTAATCAAATCCAAGAAATGATTCAAGCATGGAAAGTGGGAAAAACTCAAATTGCTACCGACATTCATCTGCAACTGTTCCCATTGTTTAAAGCTTTATTTTTAACTACCAATCCCATTCCTGTCAAAGAAGCACTAAAACTGCAAGGTTGGGAAGTAGGTTCAACTCGTCTACCCCTGTGTGACGCTGATACAGATGTATCTAAAAAATTAGAGTCAGTCATGCAAAAACTGAATTTAATCCCAACCACAATAGGTGAGTGATTTATAAATAATGTGTACAAATTGTTACTTTATTGCAATTTAAACACCTGTGCTACAACTGAATCATATAAAAATCATTCAGTTTTAAGTCCGTTTTCGGTAAACAAAATTGAATAGGACTCCATCAAAAACTGAATTTAAACAGAAATTTGGTCTTTTCTTTCATCCCAGAAACCGAACTATCAACTGATTCACAACTAACAAAAATATCCAGGACAAAATGGTTAAAAACGAAGCTAATTCCGCTCTCAAAATTATTCCTTTGGGCGGTTTACACGAAATAGGTAAAAATACCTGCGTTTTCGAGTATGAAGACGAAATTGTCCTTTTAGACGCAGGATTGGCATTTCCCACAGAAGCCATGCACGGGGTAAATATTGTATTACCTGACACAACTTATCTCCGAGAAAATCGCCACAAAATTAAAGGGATGATCGTCACTCATGGTCATGAAGACCATATTGGGGGAATTGCTTTTCACTTGAAGCAATTTGATATTCCAGTGATTCATGGACCAAGACTAGCAATGGCAATGCTAGAGGGTAAATTGGAAGAAGCTGGGGTAAAAGATCGCACAGAATTAAGAACAGTTATGCCCCGTGACATGGTGCGAATTGGCAAACATTTCTTAGTTGAATATATCCGTAACACCCACTCCATTGCTGATAGCTTCACTGTTGCTATTCATACACCAATAGGCGTAGTTATCCACACCGGAGATTTTAAAATTGATCATACTCCCGTAGATGGTGAGAAGTTCGACTTACAACGTCTGGCAGAACATGGTGAAAAAGGCGTACTTTGCTTATTGAGTGATTCCACTAACGCAGAATTGCCAGGATTTACACCTTCTGAACGGGCTGTTTTTCCTAACCTTGACCGAGAATTTTCCCACGCAACTGGACGCTTATTTATCACGACCTTTTCTTCTAGCGTCCATCGCATTAACATGATTTTGCAACTAGCAAGAAAACATAATCGTGTAGTGACGATTGTTGGGCGTTCCATGCTGAATTTAATCGCCCATGCCCGCAATTTAGGTTATATCAAATGTGAAGATAGCCTGTTCCAACCGTTGCATACTGTGCGGGGAATGCCAGATGAAAGAGTGCTGATTTTAACTACTGGCTCTCAGGGTGAAAGAATGGCAGCAATGACAAGAATTGCTAATAAAGAACACCCCCATATCAAAATTCGCCAAGGAGATACGGTTTTATTCTCTGCTAACCCCATTCCTGGTAATACAATTGCGGTGGTTAATACCATTGATAAATTGATGATTCAGGGGGCAAAAGTGGTCTATGGACGGGATAAGGGGATTCACGTTTCTGGCCACGGTTGTCAGGAAGAACAAAAGCTGATGATTGCTTTAACTCGTCCCAAGTTCTTTGTGCCATTTCACGGTGAACATCGGATGTTAGTCAAGCATTCGGAAACTGCTCAAAGTATGGGCATTCCGGCAGAAAATATGATCATTATCGAAAATGGGGATGTGATTGAGTTGACAGAACATTCTATCCGCGTTGCTGGGAAAGTGCCAGCAGGGATTGAATTGGTGGATACTTCGAGTTCTGGTATGGTTAGTTCTAAAGTGTTGCAAGAACGCCAACGCATGGCTTCTGAAGGGACTGTGACTATTGCTGCTGCTATTGATTGGAGTGGTAAGCTGATGGCTAAACCAGAACTTCTCATGCAGGGTGTGGTGACAAGTATCGAGCGATCGCTGTTGCAAAAATGGGTACAACAACGCATTGAAGAAATTCTCAGCGTCCGTTGGTCAGAGTTTTCACCTGTTGAAGGACAACCCGCTGATACAGATTGGGTTGGTTTGCAGGAAACATTAGAGCGTGAATTGGCTCGTTCTATGCGGAGAGAGTTGCAATGTCAACCTTCTCTGACGTTGTTGATGCAAGTCCCTGAAGAACCTGCTGCTAAGGTTTCTGATGGTAGAAGACGACGCACTCGTTCTACTGCGGTTGCTTCTTAAAGAATTATTTCGCGCAGAGACGCTAAGGAGCAAAGGCGCAAAGGTGTTTTTTGGCATCTTTGCGTTTTTGTTTGAGAGTTATTTTGAGGATTACCGCTGAGTGTAGTAACAGAACCAATGTTAGTCGCACCGGTTATAGCTAATAAGTAGGGAATGGGATTTAAGCCTAAAGATAGAGTTAGACTTAAAGCGAGGGGTGTAAAAATTAGGGCTATGGTGTCATTGAGAAAGTAGGCAGAGAGGATGCCACAGCCAAAAGTAAGGACTATCAATAAGCTCAGAGGACTACAAGTAAAGCTCAATAGCAACACCAATACTTAGATAGGTTAAGGAAAAGGTACTATAAATGACGAATTTAGTAAAAATCACGGACTAGATTTAGCTATGTAAGAATATTTTTCTTAATCTTAATTATTGATAATTATTGCTATAATAAGTTTTGTTGCAGTTAAAAGAAATCACAACTAAAGGCAGATGTCTTTATTAGAATTTTAACTGTGCCAAGTTACTAATAAGATTGAACAAGTACAGTATTGCTTTTTGGGAAATTATGGTCAGATTGACGTATTAACATATAGATTCAATCAGAGGAAGCAGTTAATTACACCTCTTACAGAATTTCCTTCCTGTTCTGTGCTTCAGGTTCTTGTCATACTCTATATTCATTAGTCAAGTGAATACCCTCATAAGAAAAGAGGAATTACTGTGAAAGTATCTAAAAATACCAGCAAAAATATTTTTTTAGCAAGTTGGATTTCTATAAATCCAGTAGAGGCTAGTGCAGCTAATGTTAATCCATTGCACCATGTTGCAGCCCAGCCTATTTGGGACTTTTTGCGTCCTGTGCGTAATTGGCTAGATAACATCCAAGTAAGCGATCGCCTATTAGCTCATCGTTTGTGTAAATACATTCCGGCTCAGTGTCCATTTGAGCGTGATGTCAAAGTATTTGGGAAAACACTGTTTCACATTCCGCCAATGTGTAAACTTAATCCTTTATACGAAGAAGTAGTAGGTTTGCGATTTAAAGCGATGTGCTATCTAGCTGATACCTGTGGCGAAGATATTTCCCAATATTGCTAATAGGTAATGGGTAATGGGTAATGGGTAATGGGTAATGGGTAATGGGTAATGGGTAATGGGTAATGGGTAATGGGTAATAGGTAATGGGTAATAGGTAGTAGTTTTACAACTGACAACGAACAACTGACAACTGACAACTGACAACTGACAACGAACAACTGACTAATTCTTTTGCTGTTGCCATTTTTGGATAGCATCCTGAGCATCTTCATAAGCAATCGTCACTTTTGGGACTAATATAGCAGTGGCGACAGCGGCATTGAAATCTCCTTGAGTGGCGCGGATTTTGGCTAAATCTAAAATTTTTTCACTCCACTGATTAATTGACGTTTGGGCAATTTCAAACCCAGGTTGTCCTTTTTGGATTTTTTTGGCTACTTCGATAGCGCGATTATATGTAGATGCTTGTTCAGGAATGATCAAAGCTGTAGCTGCATCTAAGAGAGTTTTATTGCTTACATATTGCTTGGCTTCTAGTTGCCATTTTTGAATGACAGTTTGGGCTTGGGTATGAAGCGGCTCTTTTTTGGTAATTAACTGGGCAGTTGCTATCGCATTTTCATATTTTCCTTGTTTGGCTTGTGCTTGTGCCAACTCTAAAATCATTTGACACCAAACCTGAATATTCTCCTGAGCTTTGGCGTATAGTGGTGCGTCCGCTGGAGTTCTTTGGGCTTTAGCGATCGCAATACTTAAATTACTCGGTTGAGTAGGGACAAGAGACATTTTTTCTAGGTCGGAAATAGCTTGATTACGTTGATGAGAGTCTGTATTTGAATTGATTTGGGCTGTACTAGGATTTTGAGGAGTGGGAAATATTTGGGGAAGTGGAAGTTTGCTAGTCCGATGATTAGATACTGTTTTTGAGAAATTTTTAAACCGGAAACTCTCATGATTACGGAGTAAAAATGTAGCAATTAAACCTACTACCACCATAGTACCGCCACCCCAAATAATAAACTGTTGCCAAATTGGTAGCTCAGACTGGGATGAAGGATAGGTGTTAGCTGTGGAGAGAGCGGGAATAAATCTGCCCCCCGGCTTGGATGCTGGGGAAGTTGCTAAGGTGTAATTGCTGCTAATAAGTGACTCTGAGGCTGGTGGAGGTGCTAAATTTCCCCCGGTCTTTATTTGGCTTAAAGTAGTCTCTACTGAGGCATTCTCTGTCCACCAAGCCTTATCTGTGGCGCTAGAGGGACTATTTTCTAGAGGAGGTGCAGTCCGGGTGATAGCAAAACTTTCTGCTGGGAAAATTAGTGCTTCTGAGTTTTCATCTAATGTCAACGTGGGTAAAATAGCTGGCTGGGTCGTGGGAATCACAGTCATGGGATTTTGGACTGGTCGCCAGTGGTGTTGACAAAGTTTGGGAGTAAGATAAGTCAGATAAGCGGCTAAATCGGCAAAGTTGTAGCCTTTTGCAGAACCCAAGGCTTCTAATAATGCTGCTGTGAAGAAACCATGACCTAATTCTGTGCTTTCATGGGAAAATTCTTCAGGTTGACAGGAAATAATTGCCCCCATTTGCAGTTCTTGGGCTAGTTCGATGATTTCTTGTCCTACGGGTGCATCGGCTTGAGTTCCAAAAGCGCGGTTAATATCAAAGATGAGTAAGATATTGAGTCCGGTAACTTGTAGACTCTGTAAGAGCGATCGCACTTCTATCCCGGTTTCGGGAACTTGATCAGGATTCCCTGCGACTGGCATTAAATAATCTTGTTCTTTGTGGTTAACCCCGTAGCCGCTAAAAAATAACCATAGACAGTCCTCTGGCTGCCAGAATGTGGCTGCTAATTCTTCTAGCAACGAGAGGATGTTTTCCTTTGTCGGATAGGAGGATTGCTCTCCTATGGGGGGTGAAGTATTTGTCATTAACAGGCATTTTTCGGGAAGAAAACCTGCTTGTGTCACCAAAAAATCCTTAATTGCCTCAGCATCGGCTTGAGCGCAACTGAGAGGTTGAAACGATTGATATTGATTAATGCCGATGGCGATCGCCCAGTAATTTACCATCCCGCTCTTTATCGGTTGTTTGTTGTTTGCCTGAAATTGCTGTTAGCACGGGGCTTTCACCACAAAGCTAACTTACATCTTAATAGTTTAGTTAATCTTCACCTCTCGATGAAATTAGTTGTAGTTTATACAACATAAATAATCGTAAAATACTTGCACTCGATTTCCATGATCGATCACCAAATAGAACGAAAGGCACGGAAGCCACTTGGCAATAGATGCGTGGAGGAAGTGCCAACGGCGAATTTATTCGCGGTGACATGATAGAATTAATTAGCAAGTAGGAATAACCATCAGCGCAAAGAAGTGTTTTATT
>NZ_JAQMTJ010000107.1:0-8485 GCF_028330815.1 Dolichospermum lemmermannii CS-548 | reverse complement strand
GCATTTGGAGAACTATTTTTGGCAATGACCGATAATTTATCTTCCAAATGCTTAGCCCCTACTAACAACTGTACGGGCGAAGCATTTGGAGAACTATTTTTGGCAATGACCGATAATTTATCTTCCAAATGCTTAGCCCCTACTAACAACTGTACGGGCGAAGCATTTGGAGAACTATTTTTGGCAATGACCGATAATTTATCTTCCAAATGCTTCGCCCCTACTGACAACTAACTTAATTATTACTACCTAAAAGAAACAAACTAATTAATGTGCCACTATTCCAAAGACTGTGGAGAAGCATAGAAGAAAGTAAATTGCGCGATCGCGTGTAAACTATTCCTAAGACGATTCCTAATGCTGACAGCGGCAGTATTTCTGATAAACTCAGGTGAGCAGCCGCGAATAACAAGCTACTGATCAAAATTGCCCCCCAAACTGACGTATAACGAGTCAGAGATGGTAATAAAAAGCCGCGAAATAGGAATTCCTCAAAAAACGGTGCAGCTATGGCTGCGGTAAAGAAAAATATCCCCAATGCGGTATTATCCCGGCTTTCTAGTGCCATTTGTAAAAGTGGATTACTGCCACCTTGTCCTTGCCACAATTTTTGATTAATCAGTGATACTATCACCACAATCGGTAAAGCTGTACAATAGCCACCGAGTCCCCACAAAAACCAATTACTGAAGAAATTGAAGCGAAACCAGTTCTCAGGAAGGGGGAAAAAACGCCTAATGGAAAAATATAGAACTGAAAAGCAACCAAAAGCCACAAACATATAACTAACTAAAACCATAAAAGCCTCAATTCTGGCATTTCCTGTACCACGAGGAATAGGCAAAATAGATAATAATTCTGGTATAAATAATTGCCCCATCAAAAAAAATCCCAGGATAAAAACCTGAATAATTATTTCCCAATTCCAAGGAGTTGACCAAACCAAATTGCCATTTGTCGCTAATATGGATGCTTGACCTTTAAGCAAGCGTTGAACCAATAAGAAAAGCAGCAGAATTAGCCCTATAAAAGCTGTTAAGGTGGGGATAGTAGCAATTATCGCTAATTTTAACAATGCTTGGGTTGCTGCTGCTTGTTGGGCAATTTTCAGAGATAATAAAGCTTCTTGACGTTGTTGAAGTTGATATAATTGATCTAAAGCCGTAAAACGAAACCAACTATTTAAATTTTGTTGAATTATTTGTTCAGCTTTGGGTAATAGACGGGGAGGTTTACTCCATATTCCGCTTAATACTTGAGCAGTTTCTTGATATTTGGGGTTGATATCTGAATATTGCTGTAATTGATACCAAGTTTTAATAGCCTTATCTGCTTCCTGTTGCTGTGCTTGCAAAATTCCCAACCGCAAATCTACTTCCGCTAACAATTTTCCTTGTTGTTGGCTAGATTTCTGTAAACTTTTTTCCTCTGCGGAAACAGGAGTAACTGCTGAAGATTGTAGTGCTGCTAATTTTTTATTAGTTGTCTCTAAACTAGTTTGAATAGATTCACTTGCTTCCTGATATTGCTTTATCGCGCTTTCTAAAGGATTTGCACCGAGAATAGATTCTTGAAGTGTTTGAATACTTTTGTCGCTGCTATCTTCTGGTTTCCATGCTTGGGCTTGTAAGACGATATTAGTCTGGTACAATTCTAGACGACTCTGGAACTGAGGTTTTTGCCAGCTATTCAATAAAGATAAGCCCGACAACATTATTGCTAACAAAGTTAGCCCAATTAACAGCAACCGTTTAATTGTCATCTATCCCCCTTAGACTTACAAGTACAGGAGCATCATCAGCCCCTTGGTAATTATAAGCTAGTCCCGCAGGGGGAAATTAAAATTTCAAAAAAGTAGCTTAGATCAGGTCTGTGTGGGTGTTAGTCATTGCTCTAAGTCGGTAATGTCCACGAAGTCTTCTAATGCTTCTCCCCGGATTTCTCATAAAGAAACAGAAAATCGGGGTCAAAAACTGCTAAAATCTATATTGCACAAATATTACAGCAGTTTAAGCATGGTTATAAACGTACCCGAACTACCATGGGTCTTGGCAGAACAGAAGCAACTCCTAATGAATAAATTCCTGGTCTCACGCAAAGGCGCAATCACGCTTCCTGATCTCGAAGAGTAGGCGCAAAGAAAGAAATACAAGAGAATGTGATCTAAAATGGAATGGATTTTAACAGGAACGGAAAAACCCCCTGATTGGTTTATTGAATTAGTGAAAAGTTACCCAACAGGTGGTAATTTTGCGGCTCAATTATTTTGGCAACGGGGAATTCAAGATCAGGAAAAATTAGCGGCTTTTATTAATTATCAAAGTTATCAACCTGCCAGTTCTTTTGAATTTGGACAGGAAATGAATTTGGCTGTAGAAAGGTTAATTACTGCGGGAAAAACGGGAGCAAAAATTGTTATTTGGGGAGATTTTGATGCAGATGGAATTACTTCTACTGCGGTATTATGGGATGGTTTGGGTGAATTTTTTCAGCAACATCGTCAATTAAGTTATTATATTCCCAATCGTTTAACTGAATCTCATGGTTTAAATAAACCAGGAATTGATATTTTAGCTGCACAAGGTTGTCAGTTAATTGTTACTTGTGATACGGGCAGTACAAATATTGCCGAAATCATTTATGCCCAAAGTTTAGGGATAGATGTGATTGTGACTGACCATCATACATTACCCTCAGAACGTCCTCCCGTAGTCGCAATTATCAATCCTCGTTATTTAGCTAAGGAACATCCTTTATATCATCTTTCTGGTGTGGCTGTTGCTTATAAATTGGTGGAAGCTTTATATATAAGTTTGCCAGATATTCCTGCACATCCTTTAACTGATTTACTAGATTTAGTTGCAGTGGGATTAATTGCCGATTTGGTCCAATTAAGTGGTGATTGTCGGTATTTGGCACAATTGGGAATTCAACAATTACACACGGATTATCAAAAACTACCAACAGCGAGAAGAAGGCCAGGTGTGGGTAAGTTATTAGAATTATGCCAGAAAAGTGGCGATCGCCCGACAGATATTTCTTTTGGTTTGGGACCGCGAATTAATGCGGTTAGTCGCATTCATGGTGACGCTAGTTTTTGTGTAGAATTATTGACGAGTAGAGATATGCAGCGTTGTCAACAACTTGCAGAAGAAACAGAATTAGCTAATTCCCGTCGTAAGTCTTTACAAAAAGATGTCCAAGTCCAAGTTACGAAAAAACTCAATCAATTAGACTTATCCACTACCAGCGTCATTGTTTTAGAAGATCCTCAATGGGCAGGTGGTGTTTTGGGTTTGGTTGCTGGTCAAATTGCCCAAGAAACGGGACGACCGACAATTTTATTAAGTACAGAAGCAAAGGAGAATAAGACAGATTCTAGCCCATCCTTTGCGCGAGGTTCGGCACGTTCAATTAATTCTGTTGATTTATATCAATTAGTTCAAGAACAAGCCCATTTATTACATCGTTTTGGTGGACATCCTTTTGCAGCGGGTTTGAGTTTATTAGTAGAAAATATCCCCTTATTTACAGCCGCAATTAACCAAAAATTACGCCAATCTTTAGGAGGAATTAATCTTACTCCCACAGTCCAAGCTGATTTGGTGGTGACGGTTGCAGATTTGGGTAAAGATTTATTTTTAGAATTGAAACTTTTAGAACCCTGTGGTATGGGAAATCCTATTCCCAAGCTACTAATTAAAAATTGTTGGTTTGAAAATTCTTGGCATAGAAATGAACAAGATTTAAAAGGAAATAAAATCCAATATATTAAAACTGATTTTAACATTCGAGATGATTCTACTAATAATCCTTTTCCAGGAATTTGGTGGGGACATTATAAGGAAGAATTGCCTATAGGTAAATGTGATTGTATTGCCGAAATTGATTTTAATAGCTTTAAAAAACGCTATGAAATTAGATTAGTTGCATTACGTTCCCATACGGGAACTGAACTGAAAACTCAGAATTCGGCAATGATTTTAGATTGGAGAAATCATGAAGATTTAGGAGAATTAAAATCAGAAAAATCATTATTAATTATGAAAGATTGTCCTACTAATTGGGATAATCTCCGGTTATGGTGGAAACAATCGCTAAATCAACAAAAACAATTAGTGATTGCTTGGAGAAAACCCCAAAATCAGACTCCTAGAGATGTTTTAGTAACTCTGGTAGGTATTGCTAAATATCTTGGTCGCACAAACCAGCTAGTTACCCGTGTGCAGATTTTAGAGAAATTGGGTATTAGTGACCAAAGCCTATATTTAGGATTTCAAGCTTTAAAATATTTAGGCTTTATCGTCCAACGTCAAAATCATCACTTACAAATAAGTTGGGATTTTAAATATTATCAAAAACCTGCTGATTATGCTATTAGTCAATTTTTAGCCGCAGTCAGAGAAGAACAATTTCAAAGAGATTATTTTTCTCATGTTCCTCTATCTATTATTGTTGCCATGATTGGTAAATAATCTCATTTCGTAGGTTGGGTTGACGTAAGGAAACCCAACATTTGAACATTAGAAATAATTGGTTTTGTTGGGTTTCGCAAAGCCATTGCTCCGCAACGCTAACGCGAACAACCCAACCTACCTTTTAACTCTCTTTTTATTCCTGAAAAAACTTCTTATCAATAGCTTTGGTATTTTCTCTATTGACAGAAGTTGCTGTTATATGATAACTAGCTAGATCATCTACAAAGGGAATCGTTAGCTTAAATGTACCATCAGGATTTACTTTGACTTTTTGACCATCAATAGTGACATTTGCACCTTCTTCTGTTGCACCATGAAGAATTAATTCTGCATCAACGACAACCCAGAAATCCGTACTCGGACGACTGAAAATACGGACTGTACCAGAACGCGCTAAACACAACCACTGATTATCATTATTCACATAACCAATTTCTGTCATGTAGTCCCGTTCACCCCTGGGAATAGGCACATAACGACTAGATGTTGCGGCTTCACATTCGTATTGTGCATCAAATTGAGGACGTTGATAGCTTAGATCAAGGTTTGTAACATCATAGACCCGAATTGCTAAAATGGTGAGTCCTTGATTCTGTAATGTTTGTTGATGATTATCGGAAATATACCAAGACAGGTAAGCCCATTTGGGAGTGCGCGGTGTGAAGATAATTCTGGTATTTCCAGTCACAGTCATGGGATTAATATTAGTCCAAGCTTCTATCTCTGCATCTAACTCGATAGCTATGTCTTCATTTGTGGCTGTGGGATGCAATAGAGTAGGATATATCTCTTCTTCTATTTCCAGTTGTGTGAGTGCAATTGGACTGTTAATAGCGTTTAAAGCCTCTCCTAACTCTGATGGTAAATCTTGATTTTGCGGTGGTTGGTTGACTGGTTTAGGGGTTGTATTCAGGAGTTCTGATAGGCTGATATCTGGCTTAACTGGTGTCGAAGTGATACCAAGTAATTCTGATAGGGATGTAATATTTTGATTAGATCTAGTTACAGGTAGTTCTAGTACTTCTAAGAGAAAATTGCTGACTTCATCTGTGGAGATATCTGCATCATTTGGTTGGTGGTGAATATTCGGGATTTGGGGAAAGTGATTATTAACAACAATTACAGGGTCTTCCGTATCCCAAACTACTTCATCATAATCTATATTCAGATCAATTTCAGAGATTTTGTTTATTTGATTGTGAGGGGAACTTGTCTGCGGTATATCTATGACAGCTATATTGCCAATTGCTGTTATTTCCTGGGAGTTTTCTTGTTTGTAGTGATTTGCACCATTACCATTACCATTGTTAGCGAGAATTGATGCGAATGCTTCTGAATCTGACAGAGTAAAAACTGTTTCTGGAAGGGAATCGGTTTCCGGATTTGAGGATAGCGAAGTGCCGCTGGAAGCAACTCGATTTTTTCTTCTCAACCACAAGGGTAAAAAACTACTTAATCCCACAATAAAAAATAAAGGTAGTAGTAAGAAAAACTTCATATTCTTGGTAATCATTGAAGGATTATCAAGAGGATTTATCAACCCTGTTTCCCCTTTATTTTTTATAGATGGGGGTGTAACTAATGTTTCGGGAATCGTTGTTAAAGATGGAGTTTGAGAAACTTCAGGAGTGGCTGTGGTAGCCATAGGTCTAGAAATAGTTTGTAATGTTCTGGCTGCAATAGCAATTGCTTCTGTTTCTCTAGCAGCTTTTATTGAATCTTCTCCTGGTTTAGCTAAAATAAAGCCTAGAAAATCTCTAATTTTAGGACTGGGATTTTCTTTATAAACGTAAACAAAAGACTGAGAAAAGGGATATTTAGAATCATTTGGTAAGTAGTTTTGTACTTCTAATACTCGCACATCTGGCAGATTGGAAATTTGATTTGCTAAAACATAGCTAATGCCATCATTACCTAATTCTCTAATGATGTCAGTTGTGTTATCTTCCAGCATTTGCACAGCATTAGCACCTGTTAGTAATTGTCCAGACTTAAATGCTGAATATTCACCAAAAGAACTGCGAGTATCACTATTTAAGGGACGATCTATAAATCTAATCTTACCTTTACCTTTTCCTATTTCTGACCAATCTGCAATTTCTCCTCGAAAAATCTTGGCAAATTGCTCAGTAGTTAAACTGTCAGAAAAGAGATTATTCATACCAACAATGATGGCAATTTTTTCTCGACGCACCAACACCTGTTTTAACCCTTGTGCTTTTTCTTCTGGGGTGAGTCTACGACCAAGGGATGCTAGATCAACTTTACCATCTAAAACTGATTTTATAGCATATCCATTCCCATTTACGCCAATTTCTACCTGAGTTCCTGAAAACTGTTTTTCAAAGTTTTCTTTGAGGCTTTGGTTGACAATGATAGAGTTAAGAGAACCGTCAATTTTAATGACAGTACCATTTTCTACTTTTTTCGGTAAAGCAAAAGCCGGAGTATTACTCTCAGATTCCGCGCGGACGGGTAGGGAAATCAAGAGATTTGCTCCCACTGGACTGGTAGTTATAGCCATTAATAAGGCTAATTTGATAATTACACGATCTTTTTTTTGTTGTTGCCACATATATCCCTGATTTAGCTAATATAAATGAACTACTCGCCAACGCCAATACTCAAAATATCGTTTTGATTGAGAAGATGGGTTAATTATACAGCGTTAGTTATTTTTACCTGTAATAACACAAGTGATAAAAATAAAAAAGGAGTCGGGAGTTAGAGGAAGAAGGTGCTTATTTAATATTTATATGATCTACGTGCTAAAGTCATATTAGAAGGTACACAACAAATATATTCAATTAAGTATTTACACAATTTACTTGTTATGCGTACAACCATATAATAGAATAATCTTTTACACATTACGACAAAATAAATTTATCTTTAAAATACAAAAACTCCACTATAGCTCTAATTAGTGCATAGAACTACATAATCATAAACAACAATTGGTTGAATCAAAAAAAATCCGAATCATTCTGGGCGGAGGTGGACGCAAACCCAAATTACAGCAAATTGTCATCAAACGTGCTACAGGTGGAAAGGGTTAAACCCATTACTAAACTTCGTTATACGATTTATTTTTGTAGTGGGTTTGATCGAAAACTGCTGTATCTTACATAGATGCTATTTTTTGGGTAATTCCCAATAAGAGACATCTCTACCGCTGATTTTAGCGTACCAACCAGCTATCTTTGCATTGGGGCATCTCACTTTGAAAAGCAGTGGTAGTAACACTTTAGCTATTTCCGGAGATGTCTATTTTGGGATTTCTTGATTTAATTATTTGTCTGAATCAGGATACCCAGGATTTGAGGATGTACAGGATGTGATTTGGTGTTTATATTTTGGGATTTCTTGATTTAATTATTTGAGAATAAAGTTTTTATTTTTCAGTATTTTCACTAAGAATATTAATCATTATATCATCAATTATCAATTTTAAAATAAGTTAACCTTTTAGAAAATCCTGATTCTGACAATTAATAATCCCGAAAATCCTTAAATCCTGGACATCCTGATTCAGACAATTAAGTAAATCGCATCCACACAAACAAATTCTATCTGTGTGGACTAATTTATTTATGATGTAGCTTCATTTAGCTTACGTTCTATCTCCTGAAGGAGTGATTCTGGTTCTTTGATTTCTGGTTCGTCAGGACAAAATTCTAGAGAAACTTTCATTCTTAATTTTCCTTTTTGCCAATTTTTACTAGGTTTTAAAATCTGACAATCAACACCATTATTTATCCAATCATCAGGTTTTTTCACAGATGGTAAAACACGACTATTTATAGATTCTAGTTCATGATTTAAGTGCTTTAAACTACCCTTATCTAAGATTACTTTTGACAAAGCTAAGTAGGTCGGCGGAAAAGTTTCTAACTATGTAACGAAAAGTTAAGAATGGTTATTTTTGTTAAAATGAATACGTTCTGTACTGTATTGTCCTTTTTCTCCCCTAGCTTTAACCCCATTCATTACGGCATATGCAAGGT
>NZ_JAQMTJ010000010.1:0-6902 GCF_028330815.1 Dolichospermum lemmermannii CS-548 | reverse complement strand
TAGATTTTGATGACATTTTTGGTGATTTACTGTTTCTCAAATGCCTTTTTTCACTTTATCTGTTTGTTTTGATGCTCCCTTTGATTTTCATCTCCGTAATTTCCCTCTGTAACATTTTGGGGTGCGGAATGTGGGTTAGAAGGCTCATTCTCTGCCAAAACTGATTTATCTGTAGGCTACGATACCTATGGTATTGAACAATGGCAAAAATCAGATTTCAGTTTAGAAGATGTTTACAAAGTCCTAGACGGTTTCTACCTCAGTGACTTGAATGCGTCTGGACAAGATAAAGATGAGTTTGCTATGCAAGCAAGGATAGCAGTCGGTGCTGGTATAGATGTTGTCTTACTTAGTGCTTTTGTCAAAGGTGGATTAGAAGCTTATGTAGGCTTTGATTTAAATGATGTAGGAGAGAAAACAAGTACAAGTGATGGCAAAGTACGAGGTTCAGAAATCATCTCACGTCTGAATACACCCCTAGAGTTATTTGAACTTTACGGTGATTTGTCAGCTTTCTTGAATATCACCGTCAAAGCATTAGGGATAAATGTTTTTAACCAGGACTTGGCACGGATCAAAATCGCCGAATTTAGTATTGGCGCTAATGGAATTACTGGTAAAGTCGGGAATGCACCTCAGATCGGTTCATTAGTATATTGGGATGTGAATTTCAATAGTAAATTCGATGGCAATGAACCTTTCACCTTTACAGATGGCAATGGTAATTACATCCTAGAGATTCCTCAAGAGTACGACCTGAATCGAAATGGTACTTTTGATAACAACGAAGGACAAATCGTTGCTGAAGGGGGAATTGATACCACCACTGGTTTGACAGTAAAAACCAAATTAATTGCCAGCGCCGACTCCGCTATGGTGACACCTTTAACCACCTTAAAATCAACGCTGATTCAGCAAGGATTAACAGGTGAGGAAGCGAATAATCTGATTAAAACCATCTTTAATCTTTCCTCTGATGTCAACATTGATAAATATGATCCCTTTGCAGCTATTGGGGAAAATGACATTAATGGGGTTGAGATTGCCATAGATCATATTAAGGTGACGAATCTGTTACTTAATGGAATCAGCTTCTTAGAAAACGCGGGTTATCAACCAGAAAATGCGGAAACTCAGGTAATTATCGCTTTAAAAGAAGTCCAGCAAACAGTTGAGAGTTTTAGCGTCAGTAGCCTCAGTAATAGTGATCACATTAAATTACTCTTGACGAAGTTAAACGCAAAACTGGACAACTCGACTATTAGCGAGGAAACCTTAGCCGAAATTGCGAAATTGGTAGCTAACAGTAATCACCTAGTTGAGGATATTAGCCAACAGGCTTTAGACCGCTCAATAAGTGATGTTCTCCCTAGTATTGCTCCTATCAAAAAGACGGTTTATACTTCCGTACCTGCTTTAACTGCACAACTGGTCAAAGGGGAAATTACCTCAGAAGAGGCAGAAACACAGTTAGATAAATTACTCAATGCCAATACCTTCTTGGTAGAGTATCAAAACTTTAGTGCCAACCGCACTGTTAAAGTCATTACTAATGATATTCTCACCGAAGGGGTAGCAGGAACGGGACATTTTACTATTGAACTGGGAGAAGCAGCCCCCAGCCAAGGGTTGAAAATTCTTTACACCCTCTCCGGGACAGCAACATTAGGACAAGATTACAATTTTGAAGGCTCAAACTTTGGAGAAATCACCATCAAAGGTGGAGAAAGCCGGGCTATTCTCAACCTGTCAGCCATTGATGATGACCTTAAAGAAACCAAAGAAACCATCTCTCTTAACCTCAAATATGTTGGTAATGGTTACATCCTTGACCCTATTGCCAAAACTGCCCTAATTACTATTAACGATAATGAAGCAGATAGTGTCAATAGTAGTCAAAAAGGTTTAGAGTTCAATGGTACATCAGGTAAAGACACTATTATCGGCACAAACAAAGACGATATCCTCAAAGGTGGTAATGGTAACGACTCACTCACCGGAAATGCAGGTAACGACATTTTAGATGGTGGTGCGGGAAATGATACTATTTGGGGAGGAGACGGCGCTGATATATTAGAAGGTCGCTCCGGTACAGACTCACTCAATGGTGGTGCTGGTGATGATAAACTTTTTGGAGGCACTGGTAATGATATTCTTGTAGGAGGCACTGGTAATGATCAACTACAAGGTGATGCCGGAAATGATCAACTTCAAGGTAATGAAGGTAATGATGTCCTAGAAGGTGGTACGGGTAATGACTATTTAGCTGGTAACGCAGATAACGACTGGTTATTAGGGGGAGCAGGGGAAGACATCCTGGAAGGTGGTGAAGGTGCAGACTTACTCAATGGTGGTGAAGGTGCAGATGTATTCTATTACAGCACTCCCACTCAAGGAATTGACTTCATTCTTGATTTTGACCCAACTCAAGGCGATATTATCCAAATTTCCAAGACGGGTTTTGGTGTTAATAATTTAGAACAATTTAGTTTCTTGGTTGGTACGCTCCAATTTAACGGAGTAGATATTGCCTTAATCCAAAATGATGGACAAACCTATAACACATTCCCCAACTTAGCAAACATTATTCAATTAGTAGATGAACCTACTTTCCAAACTGCTGTTGTTTCCGAAGCATCTGCTCATAGTCAAATTGTCTATAGTTCAGCAACTGTAGACATGGTAGAAAAACCAAACTTGACAATTTATGATGAGATTATCAACCGTGGTTATTTGAAAGTTGCTACCTCATCACAAACTACTGGTTTTGACAGAGAATTTACTAAAATATTAGCTGCTGCCATCTTCGGAGATGCAACTAAGATTGAATTTGTAAATGCAGATTTGAATAGTGGTTTTGAGCTTGTTAGCAATAAAACCGTTGACATTGGTGCTAATCATACTATTCAAACCGCAGAAGGGGATCTTACCCACAACATTGATTTCAGTCCTACCTATTTCTATGACCACAATTCCACCAAAGAAGCCATCGGTTTGATTGTGCCGGAAAATGATTCACAATGGGCGGATATAGTTCGTTGGGTAACTTATGTACCCATGCAAGCCGAAGAATTTGGGATTACCTCTGCAAATATCGCTCAAGTTATCGCTCTCAACACTGATGATAATCCTAATAATGATTCTGAAGCAGGTATTCGGCGCTTTTTAGGAATAGAAGGGAATTTAGGCG
This sequence comes from Dolichospermum lemmermannii CS-548, assembly GCF_028330815.1. Lineage (NCBI taxonomy): Bacteria > Bacillati > Cyanobacteriota > Cyanophyceae > Nostocales > Aphanizomenonaceae > Dolichospermum > Dolichospermum lemmermannii. The sequence goes on along the minus strand of NZ_JAQMTJ010000010.1, from coordinate 3,712 downwards.
AGGGATTAGGATTACCAAATAACTTTGCGGCTAAGATTATTGAAGACATAGGTAATTATGGTGAAATATATGAGCGTCATTTCCCAGAAGCAGAAAGAGAAAGGAATTTATTGTGGACAGAAGGTGGTTTAATCTATTCTCCTCCTTTCTCCGGCACATCCCAAGATTTAGAATTGATGGAGAATAGTAACCGGAATGTACTGACCGAACTTTTAAAGCGTGGTAAATTGATTGTCGGTACTAATGGTAGAAATCCTGGTTTTTCCTTCCCTAATGGCAATGGTAACTTAGTCGGTTTTGATGTTGATTTAAGTAAAGCACTAGCTTCTGCCTTATTTGGTAATACTCAGGCTGTAGAATTTCGTCAGTTAAACAACCGGGAAAGATTCACACATGTCGCTAATGGTGTTGTTGATATTACTGTCCATCAAGTCACCCATGATTTAGTCAGAGATGGTCAATATGGAGTAGATTTTACACCTATATACTTCTACACAGAGCAAGGAGTTTTAACCAGGAAAGATAATGGTGTTGTTAACCTTCCAGATTTGAATGGTCGGAAAATAGGTGTCAGTGCTGGTACTAACTCGGCGCAAAATCTTGAAGATATCTTTAAAAAGTATGGTATCACTGCCGAAATTATCAAATTTACAACTGCTGAGGAGCTTAGTGGCGCTTATTTACTAGGAAAAATTGATGCGATATCTCTTGATACTCCCTTGTTATATGCAGCAATGGCTTTTTTACCAGATCCTGATAACCATCATTTACTCAATGCCAACATTAGCAAACAACCTCTAGCGATGGTAATTGATGAAAATCAATCGGATTGGGGCGATGTAGTCCGTTGGGTGACGCATGGTTTAGTCCAAGCACAAGAATATGGTATTACTTCCCAAAATATTGATGAAATTTTAGCCCGCAATACCGATAACAACCCCAGTAATAATGACAGCAGCGAGATTCGTCAATTTTTAGGGTTAGAAGGCAATATCGGCCAAATGCTTGGTTTATCAAGTGATTGGGCTGTGAAGATGGTAAAAGCAGTTGGTAATTATGGGGAAATTTACCAACGGCACTTTAATACAGATGTTTTACGTCGTGGACAAAATGAATTAGCTACTGATTTTGGCTTACAAACTGCTCTACCATTACGGGCAGGTGAATTCCAGGAAGGATCAGATCCCATCACTAAACCTCAAGACCTAGTTTCCGGTACACCTGGCAACGATAAACTCATGTCCCCCATAGATTTGGATGGCGAACAGGATATAGTATTTACTGGCGCTGGAGATGATGAGGTAGATGTCAGTTTGGCTCCAGTTGGCGATAATAATATCTTTGGTGGTAGTGGTGCAGATACTATTTATGTGAGTAAGGGCGATCGCGTCTTTGGTGACGTTGGCAATGATATCTTCTATGCTATTGATGGCAAAGGTGGTAATCGGATGTCCGGTGGCGCAGGAAATGATACCTTCTTCTTGGGTGCAGGCGATCGCGCTCTTGGTGGTGAAGGTAACGATATTTTCTACCTTCAACAGGGTGGTGGTAACTTAATCTCCGGTGGTGCTGGTGCTGACAAGTTCTATATCCTCACTGGTGATATACCTGCTACTACCAACACCATTATTGACTTCGATATGGGTACTGATGTCTTAGGTATTCGTGGTCAAGGCGCTGGTTTTGATTTCAATGACCTGACTTTAATTGACAATAGTATTATCGTAGGCAATACAACTATTGCGATCTTGAACGGAGTTGATACTACCAGGTTGACTGCTACTAATTTCAGCTTTATCTAAAACTTAACGGGTGACAATGTGGCTAAACAGCTTGTTTCATAGGGGATAGAGCCTGAATGTTGCCACATCTCATCTTCAACCGCTTTGTCACCTGTTAAGAACTGACTAATGTTAAAATTCTCAGTGAGAAATTTAGGATATTTTTATGTCAGTTGTAACTAACCCAATCAAGTTTGGTACAGATGGTTGGAGGGGTGTGATAGGTGAGGAGTTTACCTTTGAACGCTTGGCATTAGTCGCAACCGTAGCAGCCAAAGTTTTACATAATACTTACTTTTCTGAAGTAGGTAGCCGGACGATTATTGTCGGTTATGACCGCCGATTTATGGCGGAAGAGTTTGCCCGTGTGGTTGCCAATGCCGTCACCGCAGTTGGGTTTGATGTCCTGTTTAGCGAAACCTTTGCCCCCACTCCGGCTTATAGTTGGGCGGCTAAAGAACTCAAGGCTTTAGGGGCATTAGTTGTGACAGCTAGTCATAATCCTGGTGCATATTTAGGATTAAAAGTTAAAAGTGCTTTTGGTGGTTCAGTGCCACCGGAAGTTACTCAAGAGATAGAGGCTTTGTTATCAGAAGAAGTTGCCCCAGCGGCGATTTCAGGTAAGGAAGAAACCTTTGATCCTTGGCCAAGTTATTGTCAAGCATTAGCGGCTAAAGTTGATATTGACAAAATCAAAGAAGTTATCAATTCTGGCAAATTAACAGTATTTGTGGATGTCATGCACGGGGCTGCGGCTGGGGGACTAACACGATTATTAGGGGAACAAGTCAAAGAAATTAATAGCGACCGTGATCCTCTATTTGAAGGTGGTGCACCTGAACCTTTACCAAAGTATCTTTCCCGGCTATTTACAGTTATGAAAACTCATCGGGAAACCCATAAAACGGGTTTAACTGTGGGTTTGGTATTTGATGGAGATTGCGATCGCATTGCCGCAGTAGATCAAGATGCTAATTTCCTCAGTTCCCAAATCTTAATTCCCATCTTAATTGACCATTTAACCCTACGGCGGAACTTTCAGGGCGAAATCGTTAAAACTGTCAGCGGTTCGGACTTAATGCCCCGTGTAGCCGCATTACACAACCTTTCTATCCATGAAACAGCAGTAGGTTATAAATACATTGCTGACCGAATGTTAGCGACGCAGGTATTGCTAGGTGGTGAAGAATCCGGTGGCATTGGTTATGGTAGCCATATTCCCGAACGTGATGCTTTATTATCGGCACTTTATGTATTAGAAGCTGTGGTGGAATCTGGTTTGGATTTAGGTGAATATTATCGCTATTTACAACAACAAACTGGTTTTTCATCCAGCTATGATCGCATTGATTTACCTTTAGCTAATATGCAAGTTAGAGGGCGACTATTAGACCTTTTACAATCCCAACCTTTGACGGAAATTACGGGTAAAGAAGTCATTGGTTGTCAAACAATTGATGGTTATAAATTCCGTTTGGCTGATCAAAGTTGGTTAATGATTAGATTTAGCGGAACTGAACCAGTTTTACGTCTTTATTGTGAAGCCGCAACTCTGGAAGAAGTTCATCAAACCCTAAATTGGGCAAAAAATTGGGCTGAATCCAATTAATTAATAACTTCAATTCCTAGTCGGTTTTAACCGACTTTAACTATGAGACGGGGAATTTATTCCCCGGATAAATGGCTATTTTGTAAGATGTTGTTTGGGTATTTTATCGGGTTTTGGTGATGGGTTGGGGACTTTATTGCGATTTATCTAGAAACGGGTTTTAATCAATTTCCTCTCTTAATTAGGGCTTGCTGAATAAAGCTAAAACCTGGATAAATTAAGAGATTCAGGGGATAGAAGATAGAAAATGTGCAAGAAAAAGGGTTAAAATGGGTAAAACCTCTTGCAGCAAAAAGCGTTAAAATGTATAGAAAAGAGAAAC
>NZ_JAQMTJ010000106.1:0-12810 GCF_028330815.1 Dolichospermum lemmermannii CS-548 | reverse complement strand
TAAGACAGAAGTTGAGAATGACAGAGAAAAACAAGGTATTATAGAATTGTTGGAGACTGTTTTATTGTCCAAATTTTCACAATTAAGCCGTCAGGAGATAGAAGCAATGTTTTTAGTGAGTGATATTAAGCAAACAAGAGTATATCAAGAAGCAAAGCAGGAAGGTAGACAGGAAGGTAGAGAAGAAGGTAGGCAGAATGGTGAGATGATTTTATTAATACGTCAATTATCAAAAAGATTTGGAAAATTGAAAGATATTTACATCGAAAATATCAACAGTTTGAATATAGAACAACTGGAAAAGCTAGGAGAAGCATTATTAGATTTTACGGATATTAATGATTTGGAAACATGGTTAAAATCTGAGATAGACAAGTAGGTTTATTTAATTGTCTGAATCAGGATATCTGGTTACTGAGCGAAGTCGAAGTACAGTATTTTAGGATTTACAGGATAAAACCAGCAAAAATTAAGCCACACCATAACCAGTATAAGGACGCTTATAGGGTGGTTGTAAACCAAAAACAATGTCCTCTTTTGGTACTCCCATATTCACAAGTTGTTCAGCTAAATCTGTTTCTGTCGTATTTTGCTGAATCCAGATTTTGTTATCTTTGATATCAAAATGAATCACACTATGATAAATCCGGGTTAAACCATTCCAACCGACACGGAATAATTGATAATGATCATGAATGGTATCAAAGATCAATTCATTATCTATTTCGTCATATTTAGGTTTAAACTGACTGTGTTCCTGGAGTATGGTTTGAATATATTGACGATAATTTTCTAAATTTGCCATTTGACAATTACCTCCATGATGGGATTATATACTATTATTTTAAGTTGATGTCTTGCTACTGCAATTTTAGCAAGTCGAGTTTGAAAGAAGGATTTATAAGTTTCTTCGGGAACTGCTAAATATAATACTCGTTGTGATTCTGTTTCTTCTAACATTATTTGATAATTGAGAAATTGTCCTAATGCTGTATGAAATTCACTTACTGCTGAGTTACTAGCAAAACTTTTAATTTCTACAGCAATCTTTTCTTCTCCTTTTTCCGCTGCAATTAATCTTTCTGCACCTAAATCAATTTTCAAGGTTGTATCTTCTAATTCTACCTCCAATGGATCATCGGTAATTAACCATTGTTCTTTTTCTAGTGCTGTTCTAACTGCTTGATGAAATAAATCTCTTGCTGACATAGTTATTTATGATTTAATTTATTTGTCAGAATCAGGATTTCCAGGATTTGAGGATTTACAGGATGTTATTGGATGATTGTTTTTTGGAAGTTGGGGATTTTTATTTGTCAGAATCAGGATTTCCAGGATTTGAGGATTTTCAGGATGTTATTGGATGATTTTTGGTGGGTATTTGAAGGTTTAACTCTCATGTTCTCAATTTTAATATTGATGATTACATATTCAATAAATATTCTTTAATAACTTAGAAATTTAAAAGATCATATTGTAAATCAAACATTTCAAAATAATATCCTGTTAATCCTTTAATCCTGGTTATCCTGATATGGCTACGCCACGCTTCGCTATCAGACAAATACAACTTTCATCACCAACAAACCATCTAAAAATTACCATCCTGTACATCCTTTAATCCTGGAAATCCTGATTCTGACAATCTCAAAAATTACTATATATGCGCGAACAGATTTCTACTCTTAACATAAGTGTAAACCAAATTTTTCGCCTTGTCAAGTCTGGAAGTAAATTAAATTGTCCATACCTGGGAGAGAAAAGAATTTAGAAAGGGCAAATATCGGATAGGATTCTGGGATATCCTTAGATAGATAGGATATTGGCGAAATTAAAGTAGAATGAAGCTGGCAGCAAGAGTAAGTCAGGTAACTCCCTCCATCACCTTAGCCATTGCAGCGAAAGCTAAGGCCATGAAAGCCGAGGGGATAGATGTTTGTAGTTTTAGCGCAGGTGAACCGGATTTTGACACGCCAGCGCATATCAAAGCCGCAGCCGCAAAGGCTTTGGATGAAGGTAAAACCAAGTATGGTCCCGCCGCTGGTGAACCAAAATTACGGGAAGCGATCGCCCACAAGCTAAAAAATGATAATGGTCTTAATTATAAGGCAGAGAATGTCCTTGTCACCAATGGCGGTAAGCATTCTCTGTATAATTTGATTGTGGCACTGGTTGACCCAGGTGATGAGGTAATTATTCCCTCTCCCTACTGGTTAAGTTATCCCGAAATGGTGACATTAGTTGGTGGTAAGTCTGTGATTGTGGAAACAGATGCTTCCACTGGCTACAAAATCACCCCAGAACAGCTAAAAAAAGCTATTACCCCAAAAACCAAGTTATTTGTTCTTAACTCCCCTTCTAACCCCACAGGGATGGTATACACGCCAGGGGAAATTAAAGCCTTGGCGCAGGTAATAGTTGATGCAGATATCTATGTTGTGTCTGACGAGATTTACGAGAAGATTCTCTATGATGGTGCAGAACATATCAGCATTGGTTCTTTAGGTGAGGAAATTTTTTCTCGCACCTTAATTAGTAGCGGTTTCGCTAAAGGTTACTCAATGACCGGTTGGCGCTTGGGTTATTTAGCTGGACCTGTGGAAATTATCAAAGCCGCTAGTACCATTCAGGGACATAGTACATCAAATGTGTGTACTTTTGCTCAATATGGAGCGATCGCAGCTTTAGAAAGTTCCCAAGACTGTGTAGAGGAAATGCGTCAAGCTTTCGCTAAACGTCGTCAGGTAATGTTTGAAAGACTCAACGCTATTCCTGGTTTGAGTACCGCTAAACCAGACGGTGCATTTTACCTCTTCCCTGATATCAGCAAAACCGGCTTGAAATCCCTGGAATTTTGTGATGCTTTATTAGCAGAACATCAAGTTGCAGTTATTCCCGGTGTTGCTTTCGGCGCTGATAAAAATATTCGTCTTTCCTACGCTACGGATATGACCACAATTGAAAAGGGAATGGATAGATTAGAGAAATTCGTGCGTTCTCGAATTTAGCTTAAACAGTAGAAGCCCCTCACCTACCCGATAGGGAGGTGATGAGATGAATACGCGTGAGCATCATTCGTAATTGCGAATTACAAACAAGCAAGTTGAAAACCCCGAAACTCAAGACTCAAAACTTTTGAGTTTTGAGTTTTAAGTATCAGTTAATCTTTGTCAAATAAATACTAAATATAAGCAAAGGATAGATTTTATAAGGAAAGAATAGATTTTATAAGGAAAGGATAAATTTTATAAGGAAAGGATAGATTTTTTAGGGAAAGGATAGATTTTTTAGGGAAAGGATAGATTTTTTAGGGAAAGGATAGAGAAGAGTAAAAAACTCTCCCTCAGAATAGCTGAAATTGCTTGAATAACTATACCAGAGCAGAAATGATGCGTGAAATCCAATCTCTACTGATAAGTTTTTTAGTGATGTTTCTCATAACCTTCAACCTAAACGTTCTGCCTGTCGAGGCACAGGCTGCGGTTGAACGATTAACAATCGGTTCATTTAATGTGGAAAATCTCGACCCCTCAGATAATCTGCGGTTCAAGCAAATCGCCAAAATTATTGTCAATGACCTTAATGCTCCTGATATTTTAGCCCTGATAGAAGTCCAGGACGATAATGGGAAGATCGATGACACCGTAACAACCGCCAACCTCACTTACAAAACCCTAACCACAGCCATTAAAACTGAGGGTGGCCCAGTCTATCAATTCTCTGATATCTCACCTGTAGATGATTTAGACGGTGGTGAGCCTGGAGGTAACATTCGGGTTGGTTATATTTATAATCCGGCAAAAGTCAGCCTCGCTCAGGGACAAAGCGGAGGATCTCAAGATGCGGTTGAAGTAATTTTAAAAAACGGGTCAGTCTCATTGTCACGTAATCCCAGTCGGATTCAACCCAACAGCCCAGCATTCGAGAATAGCCGCAAACCATTAGCAGGAGAGTTCGTCGTTGGTAATAAGAAAGTCTTTATCATTGCGAATCACTTCGTATCGAAAAGTAATAACAATAACAAAGAATCTCAGCGGATTCAACAAGCCCAGATTGTCGAAGATTTTGTCAGCCAAATCCTAGCAAAGGACAGCCAAAGTAACATTGTTGTGGTGGGGGACTTAAACGATGGACCAAATTCAACGACGCTAAGAACTTTGACTGATAGAACATTGGTTAACCTACCAGTTAAATTGTTGCCGCCTGATGATGCTTATTCATATATCTTTCAGGGACGGAAACAATTGATTGACTACATTTTAGTCAATCAACAACTCGCTCAAACTAATCCGAGGATCCGTATTGCTCACGTTAATGCGAATCAACCGAGAAACAGCAGAGCTAGTGACCACGACCCATTAGTTGCCACAATTAATCTTACATCTGGTCAAAATCCTGGAGCAAACCCCATTGTCATCCCAAGTGGAACATCGAGCAATATATTTCCATCTTTGAAAGGTCTGAGTTTGCAGGAGGAGATTCGTCAAAGTTATTCGCCCACTCGAACTATTGGTTATGGAGCCGCTAGAGATAAGATGTTTGGTGATATTGACAATCAAAATGGCAAAGTAATCGATATTTATGGTGGGCGAGTCATCACCTTAGACGATGGGAATGACCCCAGTCAAGCAGCCGGAAGTCAAGGTTTTAACACCGAGCACTCCTGGCCACAAAGTAAGGGGGCAGGGCAAGAGCCTCAAAGGAGTGATTTACACCATTTGTTCCCTTCAGATGCTAAAATCAATGGTGAGCGAGGCAACAAAGTTTTTGCAGAGATACCCGACGATAAAACTAAGAAATGGTTGAAAGGAGATATTTCTCAAACAAATAAGCCTACTGCAAGTATCAATGAATTTAGTGAATCTACCAATAGTTTGTTCGAGCCAAGAGAATCGGTAAAGGGAGATCTTGCCAGAGCAGTATTCTACTTTTATACAATTCACAAATCTCAAGCTGATGACAGTTACTTTGCTGAACAAAAGCAAACTTTATGTAATTGGAATAAACTAGACCCACCTTCAAGCACAGAGATAGCCAGAAGCAATTCTATTGCTGCACTACAAGGGAATGAAAACCCTTTTGTGATTGATGCGACATTACCCGAACGGGCTTATTGCAATCTTACGTAACTAAGAGGAAGCCAAACTGGCTGGATCAGCCAGCCAGTCTATATTAAGATGTACTCTTACGCTATAAATTCTAAGAATTTTGAAGAGAACTGTCAATCAATCATCTCAGCTTTTAAGAGAAAAATATGACTGTACAAACTATTGACAATATGGACAAACTGAATCAAGAGTCGAGCGAACAATTTAGAGGCAAGTGGAGTGTCATTAGAGAAAAAAAAGGGAAAATATCTAGTTCTAGAATATTGCTATTGCTATGGGGTATAGGTCTGTTCGTAGTCTGGAGTTTTGTGAGTTTAGTCAACCGAAATATTGCAGAGTATAGAATCTATGCAAGAAATGATCAAGTTCTATTTGTTAAAAAAGTAACCTAAAATCAAAATAAACCCATTTCCTTTAAACCCTGATGAAGTCTTTGTGCTTCTTCAGGGTTGTTTAATTCATGGAGAGAAATGGCATATTCAAAAGCTTCTAAACTACCTTGAACATCGCCAATTTTCAACAGTACAACCCCTAAATTTTGATAAGCTTCTGCATAATCAGGATTCAAATTAATGGCGTTATTATAGGCATCAATAGCTTCAGCAAATAATCCCATGGCTTTACATACCATCCCTAAATTATAATAACCAGTTACAAAATTAGGATCAATTTTTATGGCTGTTTCATAAGCAATTTTTGCTTCTGAAAAATTCCCCATATTTTTGAATAAATTCCCTAAATTATTATATCCTCCTAATTTTAAAAGCGGATAAATAGGCAATTTTACCGCAGCTTGATAATGAGAAATGGCTGAGGGCAAATTTTTTAAATTTGTATAAGCAATTCCTAAATGGTAATGCAATTCATACAAAATATCATAATTTATATCTTCATCAAAAGCAACTTCAACTTTTTGTGACTGCGAATATTTGAATTTACTTAATGGTTTTTTATCTTCATTAACCTGATTACCAATAATTTGATTTAATCCATGATTCAATAACTCCATACCTTCATTAATCTTCCCCATTTGCATATACAAAGCCCCCAACTTACTACAAACATAAGCATCATCAGGATGATTTGCAAAAAACTCTGCCATTGCGGCTGCGGCTTTAGCAGATTTATTCTGCTCATTAATCACAGCTTTTTGATAACCAGTATGGAGAATTGCTACCCCTGGTAAATAACCTATTTCCCAATTTGCTTCTTTGGCTAAAATTGCCATGACACTATCATCAATCAAAGCATGATAAGGGCGATCAAAATAGATATCTGGATGATGACGAAATAATCGAGAAACCAGAGAATAAGGTGATTGTGTTGAACCAACTTCTTGACGCACCAGATTAATAACTAGATATTCTTCTTTATTAATAACCACTTCCAAAAAAGGAATAATTTCTGGTGTTAAAGTTTCATCAGCATCTAAAACTAAAATCCAGTCACCTGTGACATATTTTAAAGCCTCATTTCTTGCATCACTAAAATTATTATTCCATGTAAAATAATGAACTTTAGCCCCAAATTGTTGAGCGATTTGAGTTGTTTTATCAGTTGAACCCGTATCCAGAACTACAATTTCATCAACAAAATTTTTAACACTTCCTAAGCACTTTGGCAAGGTAGTTTCTTCATTTTTAACAATCATGCACAAGCTAATTTTCATCTGGTAACACTATGGTATTTACAACGTTGATTAATAATACAGAATGAATCAGGAGTCAAGACAACTGAGTAAAAAATCTCTTCCCTCTGTGTCCTCTGTGCCTCTGTGGTTCGTATCTCTTAAAAAATATATTTAAACAGGATGGAAATAATCATAAATATCTTGCGCTAACCGTGAACCAATTCCGGGAACTTCAGTTAATTGTGTAGGAGTGGCTTGACGAATATAATCAACTGAGCGAAAATGAGCTAATAGCAACTTTTGCCGATGTTGTCCTAAACCAGGAATTTCATCTAAATGCGATCGCTTGAGTTTATCACTTCTTTGCTGCCGATGAAAACTCACAGCAAATTTATGGGCTTCATCTCGTAATCTTCTTAATAACTGGACTCCTGGCTGTTCTGAGTCTGTTTCTAAAGGTTTTGATGAGTGGGGTAAAAAGATTTCCTCTCGCTTTTTTGCTAAACTGACAACCCGCAAATCTGCGAATAGATTCATTTCCTGTAAAATACCCACAACAGCAGATAATTGACCTTTACCACCATCAATCATCATTAAATCAGGCCAGTCAGCATTACCCAACCTTGCTAATTTCGGATCTTCAATATATTTACGAAACCGTCTATTAATAACTTCCGCTAAACTGGCAAAATCATCGGAATGACCAATTTTAATATCAGGATTTTTAATTTTATAATGTCGGTAATGTTGTTTAGCTGGTAAACCATCAATAAAAACTACTTGCGAACCTACCGCATTAGTTCCTTGAATATGAGAAATATCATAACCTTCAATGCGTTTGGGTAAATCTGGTAAGTCGAGAATAGCAGCTAAATCTTGGGTTGCTTGCAGATTACTATCTCCCAATTTTTGCATTCTCTGTAATTCATATTGGGCATTTTTTTCCACCATGTCTATTAATTCTGCTTTACTTTGTCGCAAAGGGTTGGAAATTGTGACTTTTCTGCCTTTGCGTTCTGTCAAAATATCAGATAAGATCTCACTATCTGGTAAATCATGTTGTACTAAAATTTCGCTAGGAATTTCCACACTTTCCGCTGTTTGATAATGTTCCTCTAAAACTCGTTGTAAAATTGCTCCCGGTTCAGCGTGAGATTCAGCAACAAAAGCCAAACGGCCAACTAATTGACCAGCGCGAATTTGGAATAATTGAATATAGGCGTGTTGGTCATCGGCAGCTAAAGCGATCGCATCTCGTGATACAGTATCATCAGGTAAGGAGACTTTTTGGGCGGCATTGAGGGATTTTAAAGCTATAATTTGATCACGAATTTTTGCGGCATTTTCAAAATTTAATTCTTCGGCAGCAGTTTCCATTTGTGCTGTTAAAATATCAATTAGTTCCTGAGTCCTTCCTTGAAAAACCATTGCTACTTTTTGGACAATTTTTGCATATTCAACTGTGGAAACTAATTTTTGACAAACTCCAGGACAACGACCAATATCATAATTTAAACAGGGACGATCTTTAAATAAAGGTTGTGGTCTTTGTCGTAAAGGGAAAATCTTTTTACACAAATGGACAATTTCTCGTAATAAGCCGGAATCTGTATAGGGTCCGTAATATTTATCTTTGGCTTTTCCTAATTGACGTTTGCGAGTAATGAAAATGCGCGGATATTCCTCTGACCAAGTAATGCAGAGATAAGGATACTTTTTATCATCTTTGAGTAAAACGTTAAAATAGGGCTGATGCTGCTTAATTAAATTGGCTTCTAGGGCTAATGCTTCAGCTTCTGTATCAGTGACAATAAATTCAATTTCTGTCACTAACTTGACCATTGTGTTAATGCGTTCAGTCTTGTTAGTGGAGTCCCGGAAATAGGAACGGACACGAGAACGCAATTTACGAGATTTACCTATATATATTAAGCGATCGCTGCCATCCCGCAACAAATAGACCCCCGGTTCTGGGGGAATTTCTCCCAGCCGATTTTCTAACCGTTCTGGGTTCTTATACAGTGGTAATATTTGTTCAGATCTAGTCACGGATGTATTTTACATAACTTTATAGTTTACCCATATTGATTTTAAACCATAAATTAAAAATACCCAGATCCCCGACTTCTTTTTTATTTTTGCAATAAATTATGAATTGATCCAGGAATTCGGGGATATTGATTAGTATTAAGTAGGTTGGCGTTGAAAATTGTCGTTATAGCAAGGCAATAGGCAAGAGGCAAGAGTAAAGAAGTTTTCAGCGATTTTACGTTTCTTTACACAGTTTGGTTTTATTGTGTTCACCTACTTATCAAAAGTTAATTTAATGATTGGTTCTTACTTTCGATAGAATCTCTGGTGGCTTTATATGCTTCAATAAAAGTCCGGAATGATTCTTGAGAAATATTTTCTAAGACTAAATCACTAACTACCTGCTCAAGAATTGTATCTAACTTTTGTTGAACTATTGTACTTTGATTTTGTTGTCCATATCGTAATAGTTTTACCACTCTTTTTATATATTTAGCTGCATTTTCTCTTTGGATTTTTTCAATTGCTTGTTGAGCGATTTGTTTATCCCTTTCTATGGCTTCTTTAGTATTTTTATAAGCCTCGTTAAATGTCCGAAAAGACTCTTGGGAAATTCTTTCATCAATCAAAGATTTTGCAGCTTCATCAAAGGTTTTGTCAAGTTTTCTTTGTCTATCTCCAATCTGATATTGTCCTGCTTTCATTAAATTAATGGCTGATTTAATATATTCATCAGCTTCATCTTTTTTACTCTTCTCAATCCATAATTTGAGTTGACGAATCCATTGAAATGCTAATAAAAAAATTGTCAATAATAACCCGATATAATCTGCGTATTCCTGAATGAAAGATGGTTTATCTTTGTCATAAAAAGCCGCAGCCCCAGGATGTAAGAAAATATCAACACCACTATTTTCTTTAGGAGGACTAATACTAGAAATCAAAGGTTTAACTTCAGCATGATCTAGAGGAATTTCATTAGCTATTTCTTGACGATTTTCATAAATTGTCTGAATTAATTTTCTGATAATATTGGCATCTACTTGATCATTTGTTAATAGCAATCTTGATATTGCTACTGTAGGTAAATTAGTATTAGGAACAGGAAAATGGCCTCTATATGCACCTTGAGGAATTATCGCAGATTCAAAAGCAGGTTGCTTGATTTTCATTGCTTCTGCTTGAGGAATTGATATTAATTTTCCCTGATGATTATTAACAAGATCAGCAATAGATTTATTACCTATAGCCCGAACACGAAATACAGCATCAGCTTTATTTTCCCGAAAATCTTTATCTGCAAACCGATCATTATAACCAGGAATAGGCTTACCATTACTATCTAAACCTGTAATCTTAAAGTCTTTTTCACTCAAATCAAAATGCTTTGCTACTGTTAGAAAAGATTGGTATTGTCCACCGGTAGCAGCTAAAGCAATAGTCTTGCCTTTAAGTTGTGTAAATTGATTGATTTGAGGATTTTTTACAACTAACTGAAAAGTATCTTTATACAATAAAGTTACTGTTCTTATATTCGCTTTTAACTGAGAACTTACATTACCAATTTCCTCAGCAGCAACATCTACTTGAGCCATTGCTAACTGAGCTTTTCCTGTTGATAACATTTCTATATTTTGAGTTGTTCCTCTAGTTTCTTCTACTTGAATTTGGATATTAGTTCTGCGTTCAATTACCTTTTTAATAGCTTCACTGATCATATAACTTTCTCCTGTTTTATCTCCAGCCGCTAGAGTCAGGTGAGGTGGTGTGAGATAATTAACAATATTCCCAACAATGATCACAACCGTACCAAAACTAGCAAACCCAAGTCCTAAAAAAATTAGCCTAGAGAAAGGATCTAGAACTAAAAAAAATTGCAAAAAGTTGGTTTGATGATTGTTTTTAGCTGTTGACATATATGCAAAATAGTGTATTTACCAAGGATTAGATACATACTCTTATACAATAACAGAAATTGATATTCCAGATTTTATAGTATTTTTTTCACTATCCAGTGGTAAAACTGCTGAAAATAATCTTTTTACCACTAATTGCTGACCGCTGATAGCTGCTATATCATAACCGTAGACAAGTAAATACACTCCATAGGAAGATGCAGAGAAATAAAAGTAGATTTACATTAATCCTGGTGTGTCGAATAACTGCTTTTTATGAGGGTTTAGTATAAAGCTAAACCTTTTTTTATTGAGGTATTGCGGCAGGAATAGGAGTCAGAAGAAAGAATGATATAGAAATTAAAAAAGTGCTTGATTTTTTAATTGATACACATACCATAGATAGATGATTTTCAGTATTAATTCCGGTAAATTAACCAACTATGGTAAACACTTGGTATATATGGGCTTGGTAAATCGCCAAGCCTTTTTTATGAAATTTAATGGTTTAGCCCTAATTCATCATTAATTCCATTAAACCATCAGCCATGTCAAAATTAGCTGTCACATTTTGAACATCATCTAATCCTTCTAGTGTATCAATTAATTTAAGAAGAGATTTAGCCTGATCTACATCTGTAACTTCTACCTGATTACCAGGAAGCCAACGTAATTCTATATCTGTGACTTTAAAACCTTTTGCTGGCAATGTTTGGCTAAGTTTCTCTAAATTCGCTATTTCTGTAAATACTTCAACTGTTTCCTCGGCAATGATTTCATAAGACTGGGCATTTCCTTCTAAGGAAGCTTCTAAAAGCTGTTCTTCATCAATTACACCCTCAACTACACAAACTCCTTTTTGGGAAAACATCCAACTTACACAACCTGTTTCTCCCAAGTTTCCGCCATTTTTGCTAAAAGAGACGCGCAAATCCGCCGCAGTCCGATTTCGGTTATCTGTGAGGGCTTCAATTAAAATTGCGACACCACCAGGACCATAACCTTCATAGCGAATTTCTTCGAGGATGTTGTTATCACTGAAAGTACCTGCACCTTTAGCTACTGCCCTATCAATATTATCATTAGGAATGCCCGCAGCTTTGGCTTTATCAATGGCTGTGCGGAGTTGAAAATTACCTGCTGGATCTGGTATACCGTTTCTTGCCGCAACAATTATTGCCCGTGATAGTTGGGTAAATATACTTCCCCTTCTGGCATCTACTACGGCTTTCTGACGTTTAATATTTGCCCATTTACTATGTCCTGCCATAATTAAAAAAAATATTTATTCTCTATTCAAACATAAAATATCTAGGAATTATACATTATCTTTGAAAAATTCTCAGTAGTGTATGGTAAACATTGCCCACCCTACCTGTAGTTTTTACTTAGATGCGCTGAAATTAGCTTAACAACCAAGCACAAACTTGACTATGATCCATTTGTCGAGTTTTTCTTAATGCTTCATTTAGTAGAGAAATTTGTAACCCTGGTAATACTTGAGATTCACTAATTCTTTTACTGCCACCATTTTCAATCATAAAAGGGATAACCTGGACATTCTGCACATCGAGTACCCAATATTCGGCTACACCTAAATCTTCATACATTAGGCGTTTTTCCCCTTTATCATCAGCTAGGGAACTACTCGCAACTTCAATTACTAAATCTGGTATGGGATAAATATCTAAATTAACAATGGAAGTTCCATAGGGAATAGCATTTGCTTTTTCAGCAATGTAATAAGAAACATCTGGTTGGACTTCTTGAAATCCTATTTTTCTGTATGTACAATTATCTTTGCTATTAAACTTAATTCCCTTCATAGTCGCAAATAGATTAACAGCAAAAATAATAATACTATGGTCGCTGGCATGATCATTTCCAATTGGTGGCATTTCTATCCTCATTTTTCCATTGTGATAATAGCCTTTGGCTTTTTGATGGGCATAATTTTCAGTAACTTGAATATATTCATCCCAAGTTGCTGTTATCCAAGTGTTAGTTAACCTGAGTTCGATGTAAATAAAAAGTCTAAAAGTACGTAACAGTAACAGTTCTGTCAATAAGTATTGGTTATTGAGAATTAAAGCCCACACCAAAAATTTCTCAAAAAATTAATTTTTTGAAATGTATTTACTATTAG
>NZ_JAQMTJ010000105.1:0-20226 GCF_028330815.1 Dolichospermum lemmermannii CS-548 | reverse complement strand
CTGAGATTCTACTGACAGAATTAGATTAAAGGTTTAGCCTAATCTAATCTCGCTGCGACCGTCAAACGCCGCCTAGACGCTCAATACAACCACCAATCAAGGTGTCGAAATTGCGCTTACTTTTATTGTTTTCAGTGTTTTCAGAGTCCATCACTAAGCCAAGATACGGTACGCTCCACAACCTGCCATTACTTGCTCTTTCTTGTCAATACTGCCGCTAGGACTTGAACCTAACCGTTGTTTCATAGGAGCCGGGATTTCTCCGTACTAGGATGTTTCAACACGTAGATGTTTATTGTTCTTACTCACGATTTCATTCTAGCATACCACAGGGATTAAAATCCCTCGTGTCGCTTCCCTCTGTTGGGAGCCAAGCCACGCTCGTTTCCCACTTACCGCGAGGTCTTATGAGAATTGCTATGAGACTCGTAAGCAGAGAAAATATAAAGCCCATAAAGTTTTTTGTATTGTGAGGAGTTTATATACACTTAACATACAAGTATAATAATGAGTTTAAGGTTTAGTTATCAATAAGTAATTTAAAAGGGTAACGTAAATAGACAACAGAAGGAAGAATTTACAGCATATTTCATCTGAGTTAGGTACAGAAATTAGGAGCTTAGTTTGCTTTTCCAGAAGTTTTTACAGATGATCTTCCAAGAGACTTCCAATTTAAAAAATATCCCAAAATTTCTTGTAGTGCGGGCATCTTGCCCGCTAATAATACAAGGACGGGCAAGATACCATTGGATCATTTTTTTGTGGAGTTCTCCAAGGGAAAAAACTAACACCTCAATTAACGAAGGCATCACAATTTTCCCATAAATAATGTATAATGTAATGTATACACTAAATATACTTCTAAATTGTGTCAACCAAAATTCGCAAGCAGATTTATATCCAACCACGTCAAGAACATCTACTCAAAGAGATTGCACAACAAACAGGTATAAGTGAAGCCGAGATTATCCGTCAAGCCATTGACCTTCATCTTGGTGAAATCACTGTCCCCCAAACCGATATCTCACTGTGGGAAGCCGAAAGAGAATTTATTGCACAAATCAAAACTCGACCTGTTCAAGCTGGAGGTAGAGACTGGAAGCGGGAAGACCTTTATGAACGGTAGAGTTTTTATTGATACTAATATTCTAGTGTACGTCTACGATCCATTAGATACCACAAAACAGGAACAAGCGATCGCAGTTGTTGATAGGTTAATTCGTTCGGGGAAAGCAGTAATTAGTACCCAGGTGATAGGGGAGTTTTTTATGGCTACAACCCGCACTAGACGCTCGCTTTTAACTCCTGCTGAGGCATTGGTGCGAATGCGTAACTACTTAGCTATTTGCCATATTGTTGATATGACAAAATTAATCTCCCTAGAAGCGATTCGTGGACTAGAAACCCATAACTTTAGTTTTTGGGACGCGCAAATTTGGGCAACAGCAAGACTCAATCAAATTGAAGAAATTTACAGTGAAGATTTTCCATCAGGTGCAACTGTTGAGGGTGTAAAGTTTACAAATCCTTTTAAACTGAATGATTAATTATCGAAAGTCCAAGTTTACCAGAACAACATTGATTTTTCCTGATCTTCCTTTGCGTCTTTGCTCCTTTGTGCCTACCCTGCGGGATCTCTAAGAGAGATTGCGCGAAACAAAACTAAACTTATGCAACTACCATTAATTAAATATCCCATCTTGGGGATAATCAATTTTTTATTATTAAGTATTAATATTCAACCCGTATTTTCCAATTCTCCCCCTACTCTAATACTGGCACAAAACTCAAATAGCAAAGCAGCTACAGAATCGTTAAATCAAGGACTACAAGCAATTCAACTAGGACAATTAGAAGCAGCAATTACCGCTTTTCGTCAAGCTATTAAACTAGATCCTAAATTAGCAGCAGCGCACTATAATTTGGGTTTAGCACTACGACAATCGGGACGGTTACAACCTGCGGCAGATGCTTTTTATCAAGCTACCCAAGCCGATTCTCAATTTGCTTTAGCTTTTGCAAATTTAGGTGCAGCATTATTAGAAGGAAATAATTTAAAATTGGCGCAAGATTATTTAAATCAGGCTTTGAAGTTAAATCCAAATCTGGGTTTTGCCCACTATAACATGGGGTTAGTTAAGGAACAGGAAAAAAATTGGGAAAGTGCGATCGCCTCTTTTCAAAAAGCCAGAACAATGAGTCAAAATGCTCCTGAACCAGCCTATCATTTAGGGATCTGTTATTTGCAACAAAGGAAAATTGAGCAAGCAAAAGCAGCTTTTAATCAAGCAATTAAAATCAATCCTAAATACGCAGAAGCACACTATAATCTTGGTTCAATTTTATTTAACCAGGGTAAATTAAGCGAAGCTTTAGCAGCTTTCAGAAAATCAGCCGCAGCTAACCCTAATTATGCTAATGCTTATTATGGTGCAGGGTTAGTTTTTATGCAATTAAAGCAGCATAAAGAAGCTGTGCAAGTCTTCCAATATTCTAAAGATTTATATAATATTCAAGGTAATTTGCAGTGGGTGAAAAATTCCCAGCAGTTATTACAAGAAGCGCGAAAATTAAATAAGTAGCGACATTTTGACAAAACGTCTCTACTCACAACAGAGGATTTTATCAGCTTTTAGACAGATGAATAAATCTCAGGGAATAAGTAGAAATTAATTAAATAACCAACAGAGTCGAAAAATGACTAAAACCAAAACTCAAGAACCCATTAGTAACTTAGAGTTTGATTTTATTAGTGTGCTGCATACTAAATCGGTAGCAGTTCAAGCTTATGAAAATTATATCAAAGATGCCAAGGAAGCTAATTCTCAACCCTGTGTAGAACTGTTCCAAAAATTACGGCAATCAGAAATTGAACAAGCACACGAAATTCGCCATCATCTGCAAGAAGTTATGCAGAAAGGGAAGATGTAATTAATGCTGGGGGCAGGTTTAAGAGGTTGATGATTTTAAACCCACCCCTAACAATTAACGAATATACTCTTTCAGTACACTATTCCGATTGGGATGGCGTAATTTACGGAGTGCTTTAGCTTCGATTTGGCGAATGCGTTCGCGGGTAACATTGAAAATCTGGCCGATTTCTTCCAGAGTTTTCATGCGACCATCATCTAAACCATAGCGAAGTCGGAGAACGTCTCTTTCACGGGGACTGAGACTATCTAGGACTTTTTCTAGGTCTTCCCGCAGCAGGTTCTTAGAAACTTGATCTTCTGGTGTTTCGCCATCAGATTCGATAAAATCACCTAAACGGGAATCTTCTTCTTTACCGATAGGTGTTTCTAAGGAAATTGGCAACTGGGCAGATTTGGCAATAAACCGCAGTTTCTCGATGGTCATTTCCATGCGAGTCGCAATTTCTTCTTCTGTGGGTTTGCGTCCCATTTCTTGGGAGAGGAGTTTGGTGGTTTTCTTAATCCGAGAAATGGTTTCGTAGAGATGAACTGGTAACCGGATAGTGCGGGACTGATCAGCGATCGCTCTTGTAATTGCTTGACGTATCCACCATGTAGCGTAGGTAGAAAACTTATAGCCTTTTTCGTGATCAAACTTTTCAGCGGCACGAATCAAACCCAAACTACCCTCTTGAATCAAGTCTTGGAAGGACAAGCCCCGATTCATGTATTTTTTGGCAATGGAAACTACAAGCCGCAGGTTAGATTGTACCATTTTGTCCTTCGCTCTGCGGCCAACGTGCAGCCGATAACGAAAGGTCGGTAATGGTAACGATACTTCTGCTGCCCATTCACTGTCTCTAGGATCGCGTTCTAGGCGTTCACAAAGCCTTTCCCTCGCTCGTTCTAGTTCCAGTAATTCAGCAATTTTCCGCGCTAATTCAATTTCTTCGTCTGCGCGTAACAAACGAATCCGCCCAATTTCTTGCAAATACAAACGAATGGAATCTTCGGTGTAGTGCTTTTTCTTGGCAATTGGTGTCCGACGACGCGATTTAGCGGCTTTTCCAGACTTTGCGTCGTCCTCATCAGACTGAGGCTCTAAAAAATCATCAATTTCGCCGTCATCAGTCAGCAATAAGTCCTCTTGTTCTTCTATTAAGAGTGCTTGTAATTCGATCTCAGGCGGATTTATCATTTCTAGGTCAGGCTGATAAATATTATCGAGTACGTTGTTAGCCTGGTTCATGCCGCGTTCCTCATGCTCCTTGCAGAATCAGTTACTCAAGACATTTTGATTACTTTTGGCATTAAGTAATCTCTAAAACCGAAAATTAGGGTTTGGCTGATTACCCTCAAAATATTTTCGGTGATTTTTTTCCTGTTTTATGCAGGATGGTTTAGTAAAAGTGGCAAATATCACTTTTTAGTGAATTGCTCGCTTTTTAAATTGTCATTCTTGGTAATTCCCCATGTCACTTTTGATTGAGTAAATCTATAGCCTAGATCCATTTTTTTTCAAAAAGTTTCCTGATGGAGATACAAGTATATGACATTTGGCAAATTTAACTGTAAATACTGTTCCGATTGTAGCCTGTTTCACAAAAATTGCCCTCTTTTTGTGCATTATCTATGAACTCATTTACTAAGATTAAGCCACCTTTATCAAAAAGACATTAAAAATGGTGGTGATACCATTAAATCTTGTTGAAAACTTTTTGGTTTGACAGTGGCATTCTCATTAAATTAAAAGGTAGGCACACTTTTATAAAACTTACACAAATTGTTCCCAACTGCACAAATAGTATTTATGTTCTGTTGTAACTTCACCCGAGGACGGGTAATTGTTTACAGAAATTAGTTCTGGTTGAACTAATTGGACATATTCACTTTGGCGCTAGTGATTGGTTTTTGTTTCCAGGAACTAACCCTTGTATATGCTATACCAAGAACCTGAACTAAGGAGTTAAAGTTATGGCATATTTTTAGCTGGGTAAAAGATGAATTGAGAGAAATCTCAATTTAGCCTTATTCACACATTAGCGCAGAGTTGAGATTTCTACCCTGTGCAACTTGACAAACTGTTCCTATTGTATACAACGATATTTTAATCAGGTGATAAATAATATTGTTGCTAAAGTTACCTAATGATCTGTTTAGGTAATTTTACGTATGTCAACTGTGATTTTGAATACTTCTGATTTTAAGAAAGCGGCTGTCATCTGGTTATGAAAAGTTTTGTGTATGCTTACCAATCTTTGCTTTGTAGATAATATCTAGTTGCGCTTTCTAAGCATAGCAAATGCTTTCCCTATTTGTGGAGAAAATTTGTGATTTTTAGCGAAAAAGTTATGGGAACAGGGAACAGGGAACAGGGAACGGGGGAGGTAGAAACTTAATTACCAATTCCCCATTACCCATTACCTTAGATATCTAAATCTGTCATATTCAGTTTAGAACCATAAGTTTCAATGAATTCCCGTCTTGGTGCGACGCGATCGCCCATTAAGATGGTAAAAATCCGATCAGCTTCGGCTGCGTCTTCAATTTCCACTCGTTTGAGGGTACGGGTTTCTGGATTCATGGTGGTTGTCCAGAGTTGTTCTGGCATCATTTCTCCCAAACCTTTAAAACGTTGAATGGTATAGTTAGCATTGCTGGGAAGAGTACCTAGATGCTGTTGCAATTCCCGTTCGCTGTAACAATACTGATAATTTTTTCCTCGTTCTACTTTGTACAGTGGAGGACAAGCAATATAGATGAAACCTTGTTCAATCAATGCCCGTTGATAACGATAGAAGAAAGTCAACAACAACGTGCGGATGTGCGCTCCATCTACGTCAGCATCGGTCATCAAGACTATGTGATGATATCGTAATTGTCCAGCATTGAATTCTTCACCTTTGACACCTAAACCAAGTGCTGTAATTAACGATTGAATTTCGTTATTTTTATAGATTTTAGAGTCGTCGGTTTTTTCGATGTTGAGGATTTTACCACGTAAAGGGAGAATTGCTTGGGTTCGGCGATCGCGTCCTTGCTTTGCGCTTCCACCCGCTGAATCGCCTTCCACGATGTATATTTCAGACTCAGCAGGGTCACGAGAGCTACAATCTGCTAATTTACCCGGAAGAGGAGAAGATTCTAATACTGATTTCCGCCGGACTAATTCCCGTGCATGACGGGCAGCTTCAGCAGCTTTAAACGCTTGGATAGCTTTATCTAAAATAGCATCAGCGATCGCCGGATGGAAGTCCAAATACTCTGTAAGAACTTCACCCACAAAAGAATCAACAATCCCGCGAACCTCTGTATTTCCCAGTTTAGTTTTAGTTTGTCCTTCAAATTCAGGATCAGGGACTTTAACAGAAATTACAGCCGTTAAACCTTCACGGACGTGTTCACCACTGAGGTTAGATTCACCTTCTTTAATTTTATTCCGTTTACGAGCGGTGGCATTTAATGTCCGAGTTAAAACTGCCTTTAAACCTTCTAAGTGTGTACCACCATCAATAGTCCGAATATTATTAGCAAAACCGAGAACATTATCTGTATAAGCATCAGTACACCACTGTAAAGAAACTTCTACCTGGACGTTATTCCGTTCCCCTTGGACATAGATAATTTCTTCATGAAGTGGTTGCTTTTCACGATTCATGTAGGCGATATATTCTTTAATACCGCCTTTATATTCGTAAGTTTCTATTCTCGGTGTGTCGCTTTTCAGGATTTCTAAACGATGATCCGTAAAAATAATTCTGACACCTGCATTCAAATACGCCAACTCGCGCAAACGACCTGATAAAGTAATGTAATCAAATTCTATGCTGGTGGTAAAAATTTGTGTATCTGGCTTGAAGGTAATAGAAGTACCCGTTCTATCTTCTTTATAAGGCGTTGCGACCAATTCCGTAACGGCGAAACTGCGTTCATATCGCTGGTTATGTACCTTGTGATCACGCCAAACCGTAACTTCTACAAACTCAGATAGGGCGTTAACAACCGAAATCCCCACCCCGTGTAAACCACCGGAAACTTTGTAGCCACCACCACCAAATTTACCACCAGCGTGGAGAACAGTTAACACTGTTTCTAAAGCTGATTTCCCGGTTTTTGGGTGGATATCTACGGGAATACCCCGACCATCATCTGTTACTGTCACAGAACCATCAGCATTGATATCCACTTCAACATGGGTACAGTGACCAGCTAAAGCTTCATCAACAGAGTTGTCCACTACCTCGTAAACTAAATGGTGGAGTCCTCGCGGACCTGTAGTACCAATGTACATCCCTGGTCGTTTGCGGACGGCTTCCAGACCTTCCAGAACTTGAATCTGATCGGCACTGTAACTGCTCGTCATGAAAATTCTCCTGATGCTTGGGGTTAATATCGCCAAAAGGCGAAAAAAGTTAAATCACCCCAATAGTATATCACAAAAGCCTTCCTGCCGTCTGTAGCGCAATTTAATGAGAAGTTTATATAGGGATTATCACCCTTTATCAATTAAAATTACTTTTTTAATTTTTAATTTGTTAATTTTTAATTGGAGCAAAGCGACTAATGACTAAATTAATTGTAATTTGTGGGGCAACAGCGACGGGTAAATCTGGTTTAGCTTTGAGTTTAGCGAGGAGATTAAATACTGTAATTCTTAGTGCGGATTCTCGTCAAGTGTATCGTGAGTTTGATATTGGTACAGCTAAACCAAATGTGATTGAACAAAAATCAGTTCCCCATTATTTGATAGATATCTGTGAACCAACTGAAATAATGACATTAGCAGATTATCAGGAACAAGCACAAGCTTTAATTGCTAGTTTGGGAGTTGAAACACTGTTGTTAGTGGGTGGAACTGGTTTATATATTCGTTCCATTGTGCAAGGAATGAAGATTCCCAGAGTTGCACCACAGCCAGAATTGCGATCGCAATTAGAATCCCTTGGGCAAATTCAACTTTACCAGATATTGGGACAAGTTGATGCGATCGCTGCTCAAAAAATTCATGCTAACGATTTGGTGCGAACTTTAAGAGCTTTGGAGGTTTACTATACAACTGGTATTCCCATTTCTGAGCAGCAAGGAGAAAATCCTCCGAATTATCCAATTTTGCAAATTTGTTTAGATTCTGATGCCGAACATTTAGATGTGAGAATTCGCAACCGGACTGAGCAAATGATAGCTGATGGTTTAGTTGGTGAAGTTGAATATCTTTGTCAAAAATATGGTACTGATTTATCTTTATTAAATACATTAGGATATCAAGAAATCAAGCAATATTTAACTGGTGAAATTTCTTTAGATGAAGCTAAAGAATTAATTGTTTTACATACCAGACAATTCGCCAAACGTCAACGAACTTGGTTTAGACAATCTCCTAATCTTGAATATGTTGACATGAATAATCCTGATTTATTAGAAACTGTTTGGAGACGAATAAATAGATCCCCGACTTCTTGAAGAAGTCGGGGATCTGGTAAAACCGAACTCTAAATAAATAAACTAGGAGAAACCTTAAAATATTCTCCCAAGGCTTTAGCTTGTGCTTTACTAATTGAACGTTTACCGTTGACAACCTCTGAAACTACACCGCTACTAGAACCAAGAATACGTACTAAGTCAGCTTGACGAATTCCGCTAGATTCCATGATATGTAGCAATATATCATGAGGTGTAGATTCATCCATTGGATAATTTTCTTCCTCATAATCTTCAATTAGTTTGACTAGCAATTTATCTAAAACTCGCTCCTCTGGAGTAAGATTCTTTTTAAAAGTTAGAAATTCTGCAACTTTTAAAAGCCGTTCATACTCTGCCTCTGTTTCAATTACTTGAGGAGCGATTTCTGCTAGTAATTGACTATAAGTTTTATCGTCAAAAGTAATGGTCATTTTTCCATTTATCTTTATTGTATTCCGCGTGAGTTAGCAAGTATTTGTAGTGAACCTTTTTTGTTTCATAATTAATCCCGACAATTAAACGATAATCATTACCTTTAATATTAAAAACAGTAAAATTACCAACAGCTTCAGCATCTCGGTAAGTTTTTTGAACATCATTGGTGTTAAATCAGGCTACAGATGGCTTATTTGTTTAGCTGACAAACCCGCCAGGGAATAAATTCCCTGTCTCATAGCTCAAGTCCGTTAAAACGGACTAATAAATTTTCCCAGTGTTTAGGGACTTCCAAGAAATAAAATCCCCAAAAATTTCTTGTGGTGCGGGACGAAAAGCCCGCTAATCATCAAGGACGGGCAGGATGCCCATCCCACAAAATTGTGTAATTTATTTTTTGGTGTTCCCTTAGTCATCTTTAGATGACTTTAGCTATTAGACTGGGAATTCATTCCCTGGCGGGAAGGGGTTTTACGTTAAGTTGACACTTGAGACTGGGTATTTCATGATCTGTAAAAATCCATTTCCCAACCCTGTTTAGTATCTGTAATTAAAAACTCCACAAAGATAAACAATCCTTGAGGAGCTTGAGAGAGTATTAAGAGCTTTTACCGAGCCATAAAGAATTAAGCCATAACACACCAAATAGTAAATTTACTAATTATCTGGGAGTTGCTTTTTCAACGCATCTAATAAAGCCCAACGGCTATCCGTAGGTGGTTCAGAAACAGCAGCATCCAAAATACCTGGACAATTAACATTGCATAATTGACGCTGAGGTAATGCTAAACACATCTGCTGATAGAGCCATTCACCGGGATCAAAATGACCATCAGGTGCTAAAGTTTCCAGTAAATCTTCGACAGCAACTTCCATTTCTAAAGGCAAATCTTCCGTTTGATTAGCGGTTTCGTCTAACCAAATGACTTCCTGAGTATTCAGAACCAAACGATGGTTATACTGCTGCAAACAGCGGTTGCAGGTACAGGTAACAATTGTTTCTGCCTGAGATGAAACTTCTAGATAATTACCCTGATGTTTAACCTGGATAACTCCGCGAACTGGTGTCAATGTTTCTAGTCCAGGCAGAAACTCTTGAACTTGAATTTCCTCTGTCCGCTCCGGGGCTTTAGTTAGCTGCGGAATAAAAATAGCGTCCATAGGATTTGTGAAATACCCTTAAAATTGAGCATGGGTAATGGGTAAATGGTGATTGATAAAATCATCACCTATTCCCTATTCCCTAATTATGGTGTAACTGCCTGACGAACAACTAAATAACGATAAGGTTCTTTACCACGACTGAAGGTTTCTAAATCAGAAAATTCCTGCAATAACGTGTGGATTTGACGACGTTCTGAAGAACTAAGAGATTGAAGTTCTACCTCTCTGCCCGAAAAGCGAACTTCTGCGGCAGCATTTTCTGCTAAAGTGCGGATTTCGGCTTCTCGTCTCACCCGATAACCACTCAATTCAACCGTGTAAGCCGTTTGATTGTCTTCTGGTTGGTTTAAGTTGAGAACGGAATTTGCTAGATACTGAATTCCGTCTAGCACCGAACCACCAGCACCAATTAAAATCCTAATTTGTTCTGATGTTAAATTAGTTTGATCTATTGTCAACCAGTAGCTTGCTCCTGCTGGGACATCTTGCTCAGAAGATGGGGTAGTTTCTAAATTAGCCCGTACTTGGGTAGATACACCAGTCAGAAGTAGCAAATTCTGTAACCATTGTTCACTACTTTGCATAGAAATGTCGCTCATAATCAACCATTAGCCTTTTTCTTAGAACTTTTGGGTTCAAATGGCAACGCTTTTACTTCGATAGTTTGGGCTTCTTTCTCTTGTAAATCTACGATTTTTTGAATTTCTTCTGGTAGAGGTTCACGGGAGAGAATATAGGTTTGGACGGTTTGGAAAACGTTACCAATTACCATATACATGAGAACTCCAGCCGGTAGGGGAAAGAATAAAAACATCCCAGAAAAGATGACAGGGGTAATTTTATTTACTGTATCTTGCTGAGGGTTGCCACCGCTGGAATTTTGTCCAGACAGCATTTGGCTCACATAAAGGCTGATACCAAAGAAGACAATCATCCCCACAATATCCCAGTGGACTGTGTTATCGGCATCAATAGCTCCGACTCGACCCAAAGCATCAATAAAGAGAAATCCTTTCTCTGCTGCTAGTCCGGGAATTGTGCCTTGAATGGTCACGTCTCCGGGTTCTAGAGCCTCTATATTGCCTTGGGCATCAATTTTAACCCTTTCTTCACCTTTAGTGATTTTCCAGTCAGGTGTCAACTTAGTTTCTGGGTGTTCTGCTAAGAGCAAATCAAATGGTTTCCCTTCCACGGTTTGATATTGAATCTTAGTCTTTTCTCCCACTGTTAACTTATTACCGCCTGGTAAGATGGCAGAAATGGGAGTATGTTCTCCATCAGCAATATAAATATTTTGCGGAGAAGTGGCAAAGGCTTGGGGTTGAATGCGCTCAATTTGTTCTTGAGGGAAGATTTGCAGATTAACGGAATAGTTAACGCCGGAAAAAGGCGACCCCCGCAAAGTGGCAAACAGTGCTAGTAATACTGGCATCTGCAAAAGTAGAGGGAGACATCCTGCTAAGGGATTACCAAATTCATTTTGGACCTTGAGCATTTCCTCTTGTTGCTTTTGCTGATCGTCTTTATAGCGTTCTTTGATTTCTGCCATGCGCTTTTGCATCAGCGGTTGCACGACTTTCATCCGTCGCATACTACGGATAGAACCGGCACTCAGGGGATAGAGTGCAAAGCGGATAATCAATGTTAAAGCTACTATCGCCAACCCATAGCTAGGGACAAAACCATAGAAAAGGTCTATGATTGGCAACATCACGTTGTTCGAGAGAAACCCGATACCAAAATCCATTATTCTGAATTCAACCTGCGGTACTTTGACACTCCCACCCCGGTGAGGAATGGGATGCTTAGTTGAGCCTATCCTCTGACTAGAGGGGGTTCTCTCCCAAGCTTTTGCTCTATATTGTAGAGGTTTTTGTTAAGCATTGCTGTGACTATCCACAAGCTACGCCAGCGAGGGAAGCTACGGATAGCCGCACATTATCTAAAAATCTGAATGTTGCCGCTCTGGACAAATGACTTATTTAGAACTGCTATATTGGGGATTTTTAGCAGCAACTTTTTCGTTAATGTAGTCATAGACTTCCCGAAAGTTAGGAACAGCCCGCATTTCTATGAGAGTACCATTTTTGAGAGTGATTGCCATATCTCCCCATAGGCCGATGGCACGGGGAACTTTGACAACTTTTACCACTTCTGAATAAATTACATCAAAGCGATCGCGTCCCATCCAACCGCCAGTTACACATATCCTTCGATCTGTGATCCGGAAGCGCAGCCATATAGCCCTGACTATTGCCCCCACAGCTAAGGGGATACCCACCACTGTCAGTCCAATCAGCAGATTGAGAATTAAATCCCCAATGTGGGGACCACCCTCATAAAAAACTTCTTCACGAATGCCCATTTAATACCTCAGTTTGTGCCAACAACTGCTCTAATTCTTGCAGAAATTTCTGAGTTTCGCACTCAGATTTTGTTGTTGTTGGTTTCACAATTAATACTAGCCGCCATCCTGGGAGTAATTTAGGCAATAGTTGATGTAATGCTGCTGTTATTTGCCTTTTGATTTTGTTGCGAACAACGGCGCGTTTACTGACTTTTGTACTAATGGCAATACCAATTTTTGTGCTAGGGGGGGCAGTATCCAAAGAAGGTTCTGTCAAAAGAGTAGGTTTTAAAGCTCTCAAAGTGAAATGAGAACTATGTCGCCGAATTCCTTCCCGGAAAACTGCCTGAAAATCCTGACGGGATTTGAGACGATATGCTTTGGGCAAAGCCACAACAGTTATTAATTGCTGAATTTTACCCTAAACACTCAAACGATGCCGTCCTTTTTTTCTTCTAGCACTAATCACGTTTCTGCCGTCTGGTGTCCGCATTCTGGCGCGAAATCCAGATGTTCTTTTTCTCTTACGGCAAGTGCCGCCCAGGGTTCTTTGCATACTGTTCTCCTTTTAGGCGATTTTCATAAAAAGTCACAATCTGATATTTTACCACTTTACAGGCAATAAAAACATATTTCTGGATGGAGTTGTCAGTTGTTCGTTGTCAGTAGGGGCGAAGCATTTGGAAGATAAATTATCGGTCATTGCCAAAAATAGTTCTCCAAATGCTTCGCCCGTACAGTTGTCAGTTGTTCGTTGTCCGTTGTCCGTTGTCAGTAGGGGCGAAGCATTTGGAAGATAAATTATCGGTCATTGCCAAAAATAGTTCTCCAAATGCTTCGCCCGTACAGTTGTCAGTTGTCCGTTGTCCGTTGTTCGTTGTCCGTTGTCCGTTGTCCGTTCCCTTTTTAAGTAATACTGATAATCCATGTACCAATATAACGCAGTAATGGTACATCACCAGGGGAAAGAACTTGACATCTGAAATAATAAACTCCCCCGAAGGACGGATTTTCAACGTTGGAGAAGACTAACTCCACTTTTTGACCAGCGGGAACTGGTTCTTGGGGAAATATTTGAATCACCCCACCTGCCTTATCCCATTTGACTTCAGACAGGGCAACTTTTTTACCTTTAACTAGAACCTCAACACTTTTGGTATCAAAACTTCCCTTGTAATAATCAGGATAGGTAATGGCAAATTGAGCTACTGCCAGTTTCATTTTTTGGGCTGGAAGTCTTAGTATATAACGATCAGTGCTATTGGTTTGTCCGCCAAAATCTAACCGGTAGGGCAGTTGATTATCAGCTTTGACACCGCTAAAAAGTGTCAAACCGGGTAAGCTTTGCGCCCAAGTTGTAGCGGAAAAACTTGTTAATAAACAGCTAGTAACAGCTAAGGCAGAAAGTAAGCGTTTCATAAATTAGGTTTCCGCTAGTGGATAGTTTTTAACTAAGCGTTAGTATTTGTAACTAAACTTTACTACTATATGCTTGACAATAGACGTTAGTTAAAGGTAAAAGTGCCATTCTTGTGAAAAGTTCCATCTATAAAGCAAAATTACTGTTATTTAGCATTTAGTGTAAACATTCTTAATTTTATTATCTAAAAGAATAATTTTTGTTGCTAATTATGAATACTCAGATATATCACAAATGATTAAAAATTCCATAATGAATCAAAAAAAAGAGTGCGAATTTTCCAAAATATAAAATAATCTAAAGAACAATATCCAAAATGTGGAAATCGGCAGAGGATGTGCGATAACTAATTCTACTTATAGCTGTTTTGTAAGGATGATATCTGCATACTGTCAAGTTGAGGTTGTGACTAGATAAGGAAGATAGCAAAAGCAAAATTTGGAAATTCTATCTACAAAGGTAATTCATGGTTAATCATCCCATCAGCTTAATGATACTAATTTGACACAAGAAGTATTAAAAGTTAACGGGTGATGTTAAGTATTTATATCCAGGAGATTGCATGAAAATAGCAGTTGCGAAAGAAATAGAAGTTTGTGAACGGCGTGTAGCTTTAATTCCTGACACCGTAGCTAAATTAGTCAAACAAGGTTTAGAAGTTTGGGTAGAAGCTGGTGCGGGAGAAAAAGCATTTTTCAGTGATGCTGACTATGAAGCCGCAGGGGCAAAAATTAGCCATGATTCTGCTCAATTATGGAGTGAAGCAGATATTTTACTCAAAGTTAGCCCACCCCAAACCAGAGAAGATGGCCGGACAGAAATTGAATTACTTAAATCAGGTTCTGTATTAATTAGCTTCCTAAATCCCCTAGGAAATCCCGTAATTGCCCAACAATTGGCAAATCGGCAAATTACAGCCTTGAGTATGGAATTAATCCCCCGTACCACCAGAGCGCAAAGCATGGATGCCTTGTCTTCCCAGGCTTCACTGGCGGGCTATAAAGCCGTATTGATTGCGGCGGCGGCATTACCGAAATATTTCCCCATGTTAACCACCGCTGCGGGGACAATTGCTCCCGCCAAAGTATTTATTATGGGTGCAGGTGTGGCAGGATTGCAAGCGATCGCCACCGCAAGACGACTAGGAGCAGTAGTAGAAGCCTTTGACATCCGCCCAGCCGTTAAAGAAGAAGTCCAAAGCTTAGGGGCGAAATTCGTCGAAGTCAAACTCGAAGAAGAAACCGTCGCAGCCGGTGGTTACGCCAAAGAAATTTCCGAAGACAGTAAAAAGCGTACCCAAGAACTAGTAGCCAGCCACGTCAAAAACTCCGATATTGTCATTACCACCGCCCAAGTACCAGGAAGACAAGCCCCCAGACTGGTGACAGAGGAAATGGTGGCACAAATGAAACCCGGTTCAGTAATTGTGGATTTAGCCGCAGAACAGGGTGGAAACTGCGCTTGTACAGAAGCAGGTAAAGATATTGTTTGGAACGGTGTCACAATTATTGGACCAATTAATTTACCTTCGTCTATGCCAGTACACGCCAGCCAACTGTATGCAAAGAACGTTACTTCACTAATGCAACTGTTGATTAAAAACAAAGCCTTAGAAATCAACTTTGATGACGACATAGTTGCTGCTGCTTGTGTTACTCATGGTGGAGAAATTAGAAACCAACGAGTAAAGGACGCTTTGCAAGCGGTAGCTGTTTAGTTGAAATGAATAAATTTCACGGAATAACGAACCGCAGAGGCGCAGAGTTCGCAGAGAAATGAGTTCTTGAGGGATATTTTCCATGATTGTTGTAAATCTTCTCTCTGCGCCTCTGCGTGAGCTAAAAATCCAAAATCCAAAATTAACATGACACAAGCATTACTTCCGGCTCTATTTGTACTCGTCTTAGCCTCTTTTATCGGCTTTGAAGTGATTAACAAAATTCCCCCCACGTTACACACTCCGTTAATGTCCGGTTCAAACGCCATTTCCGGGATTTCCGTAATTGGTGCAATTCTGGCTGCTGGGGAGAAAAACACGAATTTATCAGTCATTCTCGGTTTAATTGCCGTAATTTTGGCAATGGTTAACGTTGTCGGCGGTTTTTTAGTCACTGACAGAATGCTACAAATGTTTAAAAAGAAGGAAGTTAAAGCATGAGCGACTTTTTACCAACTGGGATTCAGCTAACTTACTTAGTCGCTGCATCATTATTTATCCTGGGTTTGAAAAAACTCGGTTCTCCCGCTAGTGCTAGAAATGGTAATCTTGTCGCTGCGGTGGGAATGCTATTAGCTATTGTCGCCACAATGCTAGATCAGCACGTATTAAATTACGAGATGATTTTGATAGGTTTGGCTATTGGTTCGGTAATTGGCGCTGTTATTGCTTACAAAGTGCAAATGACAGAAATGCCGCAGATGGTGGGTTTACTAAATGGTTTAGGTGGAGCATCTTCCGCATTAATTGCCGTTGCTGAATTTTGGCGGTTATTAGATAGTTCTCAACCTATCCCCCTCGATGTCAACATATCTATGTTATTGGATGTGTTAATTGGTGGTGTGACTTTAACGGGTAGTTTTCTCGCTTTTGCCAAATTGCAAGGTTTAATTAGCGGTACACCGATTACCTTTCCTTTGCAGCAACCTTTTAACATCCTGCTTTTGGGTTCTTATTTAGCTGGAAGTGCCTATTTAATCATGACACCAGATAGCCTCCCCGTATTTTTAGCTGTGGTGGCTGTTTCTTTGGTGTTGGGTGTGATGTTCGTCCTCCCCATTGGTGGCGGTGATATGCCCGTTGTCATTTCGCTGTTAAACTCCCTCTCCGGTGTGGCTGCGGCTGCGGCTGGGTTTGTGGTGATGAACAATATGTTAATCATCGCCGGTGCTTTGGTGGGGGCTTCTGGTCTTATCCTGACGGAAATTATGTGTAAGGCTATGAACCGTTCTTTGTTCAGTGTCTTATTTAGTGCTTTTGGTTCTGTCTCTACTTCTAGTGGTGGTGCGGCTGCTGGTGCTAGTGATCAACCTGTTCGCAGTATTGATGCGGAAGAAGGGGCGATGATGTTGGGTTATGCCCGTTCTGTGGTGATTGTCCCAGGATACGGTATGGCGGTTGCTCAAGCACAGCATAGCGTCCGGGAGTTGGCTGATCAATTAGAGCGCATGGGTGTGGATGTGAAATATGCGATACATCCGGTGGCGGGGAGGATGCCGGGACACATGAATGTATTATTGGCGGAGGCTAATGTTGCTTATACGCAGTTGTATGATATGGAGGATATTAATCCCCAGTTTGAACAGGCTGATGTGGCGTTGGTGATTGGTGCTAATGATGTGGTCAATCCAGCGGCGCGTAGTGATAAGAATAGTCCTATTTATGGGATGCCGATTTTGGAGGTTGATCGCGCAAAGCAAACTATTGTGATTAAGCGCGGTATGAGTGCTGGTTTTGCTGGTGTTGATAATGAGTTGTTTTATAAGGCTAAAACGACTATGTTGTTTGGTAGTGCTAAGGATATGGTGGCTAAGTTGGTGAGTGAAGTGAAGCAGCTTTAGGTTAGTTTTAGGGGTGTAGTTTGTTGCTATACCCCTTTTTTCTCTCGCAGAGACGCAGAGGCGCGGAGAGGTTTGTTTCGCGCAAAGTCGCTAAGGAGCAAAGGCGCGAAGAAAAGAGAGAGTTAAGAGAGTTGACTATTTTTAGGGCAAGTTTTTTATACGCTATCCCGGAATATTAAGTAATATTTGCCAGATTTTGCAATAATAAAAATTATAAGGTTACACCTACCCTTTAATTAATTTTCAGGAATTTGGAATTTGGCTTTATGGATGAAGTTATAAGAAAAGTAGCTGCTTTAGGATTACCCGCAGTAATATTTACAGTTGTCATGGCTACTACAGGGTTAACTGGTGCAGCGGCCATCACAACAGCTTTAGCAATTCTTGGTGGACCGGCTGGTATGCTTGGAGGGATTCTTGCATTAGGAACATCTGGAATACTTGCGGATTATCTGGCCAAATTTGGCATTGAAATTGCTTTGATGCGTATATATGAAATTCGCAGTGAAAAGGAAAATGTCGAAAACCTTTGTCAGGAAATTGATAATCTGCCATATATTAGCAATGAGTTAAAATCAAAGGTAAAAACATTTATTGATAAACAGATTATCTTTGTTTTAGTAGGTCGCACGGGAGTAGGAAAGTCTAGCACTGTCAATTCTTTATTAGATTGTGAAATTGCTAAAACTGGCAAATATGAACCCACTACAAATTCGGTAGACACTTATGAACATCAATTAAATGGCGTAAATTGCATCATAGTAGATACTCCTGGTCTTCGTGATGATGAAGAAGCTGGTAATGACCAAAAATACTTGAAGGAAATGAAACCAAAAATCCAAAAAATGGTTTCAATGTGGTTTGTCAGTAGGCTAGATGATACTAGAGTGACAAGTGATGAAAAACAAGTTATTAAAGGTCTTTCAAAAGCATTTGGTAAGAAAGTTTGGGAATGCTCCGTAATTGTTTTTACATTTGCTAATTCTGTTACTGCCTCAGAATATGAGGAAACTTTCAAGATAAGAACAGAATTAATACGCAAAGAAATAGCTAAGTATGTAGGAGAAGATACAGCTAATCAAATTCCATCTATAGCCGTAGATAACCTAAGTGAAACAACACCAGATGGCAAAAAATGGCTGGGAGAATTTTTTACAAGAGTTTTTGTCAGAGCATCTGAATCCGGTTCTTTAGCATTTGCAGCAGCTATGAAAGATAGTGTATCTTCATCATCGGGTAAACCACGAATTGAACTAGATGAAAATCAAAAAGAAGAGGTTAAAAATAAGATTAATAAAGGTCTTATTGGAGGGCTTGCGTCTGGTGGAACAGCGGTAGGTTTATTTCTTGGTCCTGGTGGTGCAATAGTTGGAGGTTTACTGGGTACTGTAGTAGGTTTGTGGTTAGAGTTAGATCGTAGAAATGCGTAATTTTTTAATTGTTGGACGTACTGGAGTTGGTAAATCAAGCTTTATTAACTCAATTTTAGGCAAACCTGTTGCGGAAACGTCAAAATACGAAGCTTGTACCAAAATAATCAGGTATTATGATCATACTAGCCATTTAGGTGATATTTGCCTGATTGACACACCAGGACTAGCAGAAGATGATCTAGAGTGCGACAAACAATATTTAGATTTGATAATCAATAATGTTGATTTAAAAACAATCAACACATTAATTTATGTTTCTCGCTTAGATGAAACAAGATTCCGTCCAGAAGAAAAAACGACAATAAGCTTGTTGACAGAAAAATTAGGAGCGTTTATTTGGAATAATGCTTGGCTAGTTTTCACATTTGCAGGATCAGTTCCTAATGAAAACCGTGATATAGTTTCAAAAAATAGGAAATTACAAATTGAAGAGTTTGTCAAAGCTATTACATTGGAATATAATCTAAATCCTTCATTTCAAGGATTTCAGGTGAAGTTAAGAGTTGATAATAGTTCAAAAAACTGGGCTTCAAAAAGTATTCCTATAATGTCTATTTTAGCTGAAAATAATATTAAAGATTGATATTTTTACCAGGAAACCTTGGAATTTCATACGGAGAAACAATTACAATTTCAGTAAATCGTTTAAAATCTTCAACATTAAATGTTAATAAATGTGTAATATTGTGAGTTAACATAGCTGCTACTAAACGTGTATCATGTACCTGTTTTCCCATAACTTGGTATTTAATAACTAGAGATTCCCATTCTGTAAAAATTTGATGTGTGTCACGATATACCAAAAATATATTTTTGATATTTTCAGTTTCTTCTACTATTTGATTAATAGATAAACCTAAACCGTTTTTATCAATAGGTCGTGTAGCAACAGCCCAAAACTCGATCAGATTTTGTGGAGTAATAGATAAGAATTTACCTTGTCTTTTGAGCATAAAAATTGCATTTGTAGTGTCAAGGTGCATTGGACTGTTCTTTTGTACTAAGCGCAGCAAAATATTGGTATCTACTAAATAATATTTCATAACATTTCATCTTCTCTAGTATAAATACTATCCCGACTAATAGCTACATCTGAAAGTGGTGGTGCTAAAGCAAAAGCAGGACTATTGATTAAATTCATTAGTGCTGTTTCCCAATCTTCCTCAGTTGTTACTTGAGAAAAAGATTTTTCCTCTTGATTTTTTAAACTATCTTCAATCAAAGATTCAAGATAAGATTCAATTGATAAACCTTGTTTAGTAGCTTGGGTAATCAGACGAGCTTCTATTTCTGGTTTCAATTGTAGCTGTATAGTTTTATATTGTTTCACATTCTTAGATTCTAGTTAATTAATATCAAGTAAAACTTATGATTAACTTGATCTATTAAAAGTATATCAGATTTAAACACCGAAGGTATCGCTGTTTGGGGAGTTGAGGGGTGTGATCGCTTTTTGGGAGTGAGGGGTGCGATCGCTTTTGGGAAGTTGAGGGGATG
>NZ_JAQMTJ010000104.1:0-16371 GCF_028330815.1 Dolichospermum lemmermannii CS-548 | reverse complement strand
TTCATGCAATTAAATTATGAGTCCAAAATATTCAATTTTGGATTGTTTTCTCTTGTTTATTTATTGTCAACAATCATTGCTAATTGAGAAAAGCCTGATATAATTAGTTTTCAGGATGATTATTTATATCGAACTCAGGTGATTGCGAAATGGCACGTCAATTAGGCGAATTAATTAGTCGCCGAAGACAATTAGTAGAAATGTCTACAGCCGAAAAGAATCGCCGTGACCGCGCTCGTGGTAAAGCCTTGGCAGATATTGAGGTCAATTAACTGCCAAGCAAATCTCTCGTTTAGTTGGTGTTGCACCAATTAATCATGATAGTGGACAACAAAAAATGCTAAAACTTCAAGTCTTTAGCATTGACACTAATAGACTGAGGATTTTGATTTGTCACTGATTGTGCTAATTTGCCATTAGAAAGAACAGCAATGGCACGGGTATATTGGGGATCGCTATTTGTACCAATTAAATTCGGATTAGAAGCTAATTGGCGTTCTTGAGTTTGGGTCAAGTCTAGCTTGATATCGGGGGCAATCCCTTTATGGTTGATATCTGTACCATTGGGTGTATAGTAATGGGCAATAGTCACTGCTAAACCTGAACCGTCTCCTAGTTCATGGACTGACTGTACCAAAGCCTTACCGAAGGTTTGACTACCAACAACTACAGCCCGTTTATTATCCTTGAGTGCGCCGGTGAGGATTTCACTAGCACTGGCGGAATTACCATCAACTAAAATTGCTAAAGGTAGTTTGGTAATGGCTGTCCGATTAGCTTGTGTTTGAGCACTCGATCCTTTGCGGTCTACGGTTTTGACGATATGACCGTCATCTAACCACATCCTGGCAATTTCTATACTCGCATTTAACAAACCACCAGGATTACCCCGCAAATCTAAAACGTAGGAATCAACTTTTTGGTCGTTCAACTTGCGAATGGCTACACGCATTTGATCAGCGGCATGAGAGCTAAACTCTTGTAATCTAATATACCCAACTTTCCGAGCAGCTTCTTGTTTGAGGGTATATCGGACTGTGGGAACTTCTATTGTCACCCTGGTTAATTTAACTTTAAATTTGTTATTTGGTCTTTCTAAATCCAAACTAACAGAAGTACCTATCTGCCCACGAATCAACTTTGAGGCATCTTCCACGCTCATTTTCAGGGTAGATTTACCATCAATTGCGATAATCTCATCACCTGATTTGAGTCCGGCTTTGAGGGCTGGAGAATTTTCTATCGCTTCAATAACCGTGAGGCGTTTGGTTTTTTCGTTAACTTGCATCCGAATCCCAATCCCGGATACTTCCCCAGATGTTTGACTAGTCAAGGATTCATATTGTTTGGGGTTCATAAACCGGGTGTAGGGATCACCTAGTTTCTGTAAAGCTTCGCGGATTGCTACATAAGCCTCGTCTTTAGAAGTATAGTCTTTACTTAATAGGCTTTGTCTGATTGCTTGCCAATCTTGTTGGTTAAATTTTTCATCAACATATTCACGATTCACCAACTGCCAAACTTGGTCAACTAAGGCTTTCGGACTGTCTTGTAAAGCCGCATGAACTGAGCGTGTCAAAGCTTGACCAAATACAGATATAGTAGCAGTTGTGGCGATCGCTCCACCAATCAGGGCAGCTTGGAGCGGTGAGTAACGTTTCGCAGATTGGTTCATGTATATTAGCTGAAATAGTTGTGTTTTTGACAGTTTATCAATCAGAATTTTCTGATGCTCGCTAGTTTTTTATCCTAATAACTTTGATACTTCATCTACCTTTTGGCTTTTTGTTAATGGTGAGTTAGATATTTTATTTGTCGGTTAACAAATACGGTTAGAGTTGATCAGTTTTTTTTACATAGTAACCCAAGTGTTACACCCTTA
Organism: Dolichospermum lemmermannii CS-548; assembly: GCF_028330815.1. Taxonomy (NCBI): domain Bacteria; kingdom Bacillati; phylum Cyanobacteriota; class Cyanophyceae; order Nostocales; family Aphanizomenonaceae; genus Dolichospermum; species Dolichospermum lemmermannii. The sequence continues at coordinate 14,489 of NZ_JAQMTJ010000104.1, read as the reverse complement.
GGTAATTGTCATTTGTAAATGCCCAATTATTTCCTTTACCATAGCACTTTCTTGGCTGAGTAGCTGTGATTTGCATCATATAGATAGTTAAAGTTTTATTAATTATTCATGCTTGATAAATATACTAAGTAAGTCGGCACGATAAAATCAATATACATTTTTTTCGTAAAAACCCTTAAATAACCTATCTATAAGGTATTTGTCGAATTTACATTTCGTTACATATGTTGATTGTTTAACGCCAACTTACTTATCAACTTAATTCAATTCATTTCCAGGGCAATTTAAAAAATTGTAGCAATTGTTACAAAAATTATTTTGGGAGTTAAATCTGCTCCTGATTTTTTGGCTGGGTTTACCAATATAACGCTAGTACCCCAAGGCGGAAGTCAAAAGTCAAAAGTCAAAAATAATATGGCGTTAGGACTTGCGCGCTGTACAAATTCACGATGATGTCCATGAACATTTCAGCATAGTATATTTTAGGTAAAGTTTGTTGATTTTAACCTAACTTGTGATTTATATACTTTCTATCATAGGCGATCGCTCTCAATCCAGCTTCCCAAAATATTAACTTAACCCACGCAGGTGGGTTTTGTCTGTGTAGACGCGGTTTCTAACCGCCCTGTTTTCTCAATCCAACTTCCCAAAATATTAATTTAACCCACGCAGGTGGGTTTTGCCTGTGTAGACGCGGTTTCTAACCGCCTTGCTGCCTATTTTTGTGTAAATTAAGGTAGAATATCGGATAAGTGTGCTACTTACCAAGATTATGAGCCTGTGCATCAATCCTAGCTGCTCAAAGCCGCAAAATCCAGATAATCTCCTCTTTTGTGAAACCTGTGGTTCAGGGTTGTTGCTACAAAACCGCTATCGGGTAGTAGTTAGGCTAGGAGGTGGTGGTTTTGGTGATACATTTGAAATCAATGAAGTCAGAACCAATAAAACCAAAGTTCTCAAAGTCTTAACTAATAATAGCCAGAAAGCTATAGAAGCATTTAAACAAGAAGCCGAAGTTTTAAGTCAACTTAATCATCCGAGTATTCCCAAAGTAGAACCAGGCGCTTATTTTGAACATTATTCTCGCAACAGCAAAACCCCAATTCATTGTTTCGTAATGGAAAAGATTGAGGGAGAAAACTTACATGAGTATATGAAAAAAAATAGTTTGCGTCCCATTAATCAAACTACAGCAATAGAATGGTTGAAAGATTTACTGATTATTTTAGAACAAGTCCATAATAAAAACTTTTTTCACCGAGATATCAAACCATCTAACGTCATGTTGAGGGTTGGAGATACTCAACTAGTATTAATTGATTTTGGCACGGTTAGAGAGGTGACAAACACAGTCATGATTCAGCAAGGTGGAGTTACCGGATTTAATTCTCCCGGTTACACACCTTCGGAACAATTGACTGGTAACGCTGTAAAGCAATCTGATTTCTTTGCTTTAGGACGGACATTTGTTTATTTACTCACGGGTAAAGAACCACTTGATCAAGAAATGTATGATTCTTATCATGCGACATTAAATTGGCGTAATTATGCACCGCAAATATCAAAAATGTTGGCAGATTTGCTAGATGAGATGATGCAAACTTTATATAAGGATCGTCCTCAAAATACCCAAGAGATTTTACAAAGGATAGCGAAAATAGAAAAAGCTTTACAACCACCACCTCCAAAACCTCAACTACAACCTCAACCTATTAAATATCAACCGAAACCAATTTCTCAGAAGCAGAAAAATACAACTCGTCGAGATTTTATCCAAACAGTGAGTTTAGTGCTTGGTGGTGCTGTTATCGCAGTTGTAGGACAAAATTTATTTTCTGGAAATAAAAATCAAACCTCAACACCAAAAATTACAACTTCTCCAAATACTCCAAATCCAACACCAGAAAATACAACTTCCCCAAATACTCCAACACCAGAACCAACACCAAAAATTACCACTTCCCCAAATACTCCAACACCAGAACCAACACCAAAAATTACCACTCCCCCACTTCAAACCTTCAGTTTTGAAGTTGTCACCACAGACGCAACTGGAAGCATCACCAACCGCCGCAACGCCAGTGCAAAATACTTCACGGAAGACTTAGGAAACGGTGTTTTGTTGGAAATGGTGGAAATCCCAGGGGGAACATTTATGATGGGTTCACCCGCAAATGAAGCAGAACGAGATTCAGATGAAAGTCCCAAACACCAAGTAACTGTTCCGAGTTTCTGTATGGGGAAATATGAATTGACACAGGCGCAGTATCAAGCTATTATGGGAAATAATCCTGCTAATTTTAAAGGCAATAACCGCCCAGTTGAAAATGTTCGTTGGGGTGATGCTGTTGCCTTTTGTGAAAAGTTAAGTCAAAGAACAGGAAAAAAATACAGATTACCCAGTGAGGCGGAATGGGAGTATGCTTGTCGTGCCGGAACTACTACACCATTTTATTTTGGTGAAAGTATTACTCCAGAACTGGTAAACTATGATGGCAATTATCCTTACGCTTCTGCTCCCAAAGGTCAATATCGCCAACAAACAACAGATGTAGGAACTTTTCCCCCTAACGCTTTTGGTTTGTACGATATGCACGGGAATGTCTTGGAATGGTGTCAAGATGACTATAAAGAAAATTATACAAATGCGCCTATAGACGGCAGTGCTTTGACAATCCTAAGCAGTGCTGGTAAACTGCTGCGCGGTGGTTCGTGGGACGGCTATCCTGACTACTGCCGTTCTGCTTTTCGCTACCGCAGCCTCATCCTCAGCAGCCCTATTGGTTTTCGGGTTGTATGTAGTGGTGCGGCGAGGACTTAGTAGCCCTTTGCACTCTTGCTCTTTTGCCCTCTTCTCTTCTTTTTCTTTTCCCTTCTTAACCCACCGCCGTGAGGCGGAAAATATTTTTCTCCAAAAAGCTGATTTTGGTATCTGGATTCAGTATAGCACACATTTTTCATTTTGTCAGAATCAGGATGTCCAGGATTTGAGGATGTACAGGATTTGAGGATGAAGCAATTCTCATTTTGACAAGAATAAAATAAGGTTAGAATCACGGATTTAGACGGATTGCACTGATTTCACGGATTTTAGTAACTCTTATCATAGCAAACAACCTCATCCGGATCACGGATTTAGACGGATGGCACTGATTTCACGGATTTTAGTTACTTTTAAGTTAAAATAAAAGAAATAGCAAAGTCCTCATCAGTATATGGTTACATCAACACAACCAACAACCCAAACCTTATACGATCAAGATTATTACCTGTGGATAAGAACAACCATTAACCAACTTCGCGCAGGACAATTTTCTGCGATTGATTTAGAGAATTTATTAGAAGAATTGGAAACTATGGGTAGAAGTGAAAAACGAGCAATTGAAAGTTTATTAATTAAGCTGCTTGTACATCTGCTCAAACTCCAATATTGGGATACTGAAAGAGAAAGAAATCAAGGACATTGGCAAGGAGAAATTAGAACATTTCGCAGACAAATTAAAAAGGCTATTAAAGATAGTCCTAGTTTAAAACCTTACATTTTAGAAATATTTGATGAATGTTATCAGGATGCTAGAAAAGAAGCATCAGATCGCTCAGAACTTCCTCTTGACATATTCCCCCTTACCCCAATTGCTTCTTTAGAACAAATCCTAGATGAAACCTGGTTTCAGTGAATATAGCTGCAATCATCAGACAATTAATTAAAACCCAGTTAAAATAAAAGAAATAGCAAAGTCCTCACCAGTATATGGTTACATCAACACAATCAACAACCCAAACCTTATACGATCAAGATTATTACCTGTGGATAAGAACAACCATTAACCAACTGCGTACAGGAGAATTTTCCGCGATTGATTTAGAGAATTTATTAGAAGAATTGGAAACTATGGGTAGAAGTGAAAAACGAGCAATTAAAAGTTTATTAATTAAACTGCTGGAACATCTACTCAAGCTAAAATGTTGGGATCAGGAAAGAGAAAGAAATCAAGGACATTGGAAGGGGGAAATTAGGACTTTTCGTATACAAATAAAAGATGAACTTAAAGATAGTCCTAGTTTAAAACCTTACATTTTAGAAATATTTGATCAATGTTATCAAGATGCTAGAAAATTAGTTAGTGACAGATCAGAACTTCCTCTTGACATATTTCCCCTCACCCCCATTGCTTCCTTAGAACAAATCCTAGATGAAAACTGGTTTCCTGAATATAGCCATCCTTAGATCCCCGACTTCTCAAAGAAGTCGGGGATCTTGTAGATCAACTAAAATAGATACTTAACTCACCTGAGTTCGACATAAGATAATTTATGTCGAACTCAGGTTGTAACACTCAAGGTAACATTAGCGACAGAGAACAGGTAATATCTGCACTACAACTAATTCGAGAAGATTTAGTCCGTGCTTTAAAAAGTGAACGGATTTTGCGCGATAATAAAAAACTGCTTGCTAATAACCAAGATTTAGTGGTAAATAACTTAGCTAAGTAGGTGAGCAGAAAAATTTCAAGGTATGTAACGGTATGTAAAGTTGTCTAAAACCTGTTCCCTGTTCCCTGTTCCCTGTTCCCTGTTCCCTTGTCATAACGACAATTTTTAACGCCAACCTACTTAATCTGCAAACCTTACAAGTTAGTAGTCAAGCTAGTGAATATGCTCAACTTCTTAATCAATCGTTGCAGATTGCCTTAGATGTCCAAGCAGAACTCAGAAAACTCGCAAAGGTGTAATCATAAATTTATTCCCCAAAATTAATGCTTAAACCCTACCAAACTGGAGAACCCTAAATGATATCTAAATTATTGAGTAAAACTCTTTATGAACAAGATTATCCCCAGTGGTTAGAAATTACCTTGCAACAATTAGAGACAAAGGATTTAGAAAATATTGATTGGGAAAATTTAATTGAGGAGATTGCGGCCTTGGGGAATGAACAAAAACACAAATTAGAAAGTTATCTACTGCAACTTCTTAAACATCTGCTATTGTACCAGTATTGGAGTATTCCTGACTGTAAAAATCATTGGGAAGTAGAAATTGATAATTTTCGGGTAGAAATCAGGAAATTAACCAAATCAAAAAACCTCTACAATTATCTGTTAACCGTGCTGGATCAAGTTTATAATGATGCAGCCCGACAAGCAAAGAAAAAAAGTGGTTTAAATTGCTTTCCTCCAATTTGTCCTTACACAATTGACCAAATTTTAGATGTCGAATATCTACCACCATGTCCATATTTATGAATAACCAACCTAAAATAATTGTCCTTGATGATGATCCTACAGGTTCACAAACCGTCCATAGTTGTTTACTATTAATGCGCTGGGACGTAGAAACTTTACGTTTAGGATTAAAAGATGATGCTCCCATTTTCTTTATTTTAACTAATACTCGTTCTCTGACTCCAGAAGCAGCCGCATTTGTAACTAGAGAAGTTTGTCATAACCTCAAACTTGCCTTAGCAGCCGAAAAAATAGAGGATTTTCTCGTAGTTAGTCGTTCTGACTCCACCTTACGCGGACATTATCCTATAGAAACTGATGTTATTGCTGAAGAACTCGGTCCATTTGATGCTCATTTTCTTGTACCAGCATTTTTTGAAGGGGGAAGAATTACCCGCGATAGTATTCATTATCTAATTATTGATGGTGTTCCCACTCCTGTACATGAAACAGAATTTGCCCGTGATTCTGTCTTTGGTTACAATTACAGCTATTTGCCTAAATATGTGGAAGAAAAAACCAAGGGACGGATTAAAGAAGATCATGTTACGAGATTTTTACTCCCAGATATCCGTGCTGGTAGTTTAGAAAACTTATTACAACTTGAAAATAATCAATGTGCTGTAGTAGACGGTGAAAATCAGCAGGATCTTAATTCTTTTGCGGTAGATGTATTAACAGCCGCAAGTCAAGGAAAACGCTTTTTATTCCGTTCTGCTGCGAGTATTCTAACAGCTTTGGCTGCCTTACCACCCCAACCCATTGCTGCTGAAAATATGGCAAAATATGTGCGCGGTGGTAAACCTGGTGCAATTATTGTGGGTTCTCACGTTAAAAAGACAACTCAACAGTTAGAATCATTATTACAAGTTGAGGGAACGGTAGGCATAGAAGTTAATGTGGGCAGATTACTTGAAAATGGGGTAAATGAATCTGCTAAACTGCTAACCGAGATTCTCGAAAATGTCAAAGTAGTACATAATGCTGGTAAAACACCAGTAGTTTATACTAGTCGGCAGGAATTGGCTTTTAAAGATGTCAAAACTAGGTTAGATTTTGGCAGTACAGTTTCCGCTTTACTTATGGATGTTGTCCGGGGTTTACCATCTGATCTAGGATTTCTCATCAGTAAGGGGGGTATTACTTCTAATGATGTTCTCAGTACGGGACTGGCTTTAACTTCAGCCCGATTACTTGGTCAAATTTTAGCAGGTTGTTCAATGGTAATTACACCATCTGATCATCCCCTGTTTCCTAATTTGCCAGTTGTATTGTTTCCCGGTAATGTCGGCAATGCTGATGCTTTGGGAACGGTTTATCAAAGATTGATAGGAAATAGGGAATAGGGAATAGGCAAGAGGCAAGAGGCAAGAGGCAAGAGGCAAGAGGCAAGAGTCTTACCAATTACCAATTACCAATTACCAATTACCAATTACCCATTCTCAATCTTTTATGAAAATCTCAAATTTTAGTGTATTTTGGCTAGTGCTGCATGAATTCTGATTCTGCTAAATCTGAGGAAATAAAGGCTGAATTTCCTAATTCAGAATCTATTTCTCATCAGGTTGATCAAGAGGTAAATAATTCTCATTCTGTCGAAAATAATGTAGATGCTGGTAATTCTGCTAAATCTGAGGAAATAAAGGCTGAATTTTCTAAATCAGAATCAGTTTTTCATCAAGTTGATCAAGAGGTAAATAATTCTAACTCTGGCGAGATAAATCCAGATTTTGCTGATCATAAAGTAGAATCTGATCCTATTATCCCTAATTCAGAGTTAAATTCAGTAATTGCCTTTTTAAAAGGTAATTCTGCTGCTGAAAATCCAGAATCTAATATGCCTAATGGGGGGGAATCTGGTTCGATTTCATCTGATTTACCAAGTGCTGATTTAGAATTACTAGGACAAAAGGTAGATCATAATATTCAAGTTCAGTTAAAAACTGAAGGAGAGCGACTATTATTGATTTTGCCCACGGAATCTCAAGTATCACCATCAGAATTCAATTGGTGGGAAATTTGGCAACAAATGAAACAGCGTCTCAATGCGGGCGATCGCTTACGGAAACCAAATACATCCCTGCATCTAGTAGCAAAAGATAGATTGTTAGATAATAGACAATTGCAAGATTTGGCAGAAACTTTAAATACATACCAAATTCAACTAAAATCTGTAGCTACCAGTCGGAGACAAACAGCGATCGCTGCCTGTACCCTGGGTTATTCCGTCGAACAAATCCAAACCCAAACATCCCTCACATCCGGTATTCAACCGACTCCCAGCGCCCTAGCAGATGCCCTCTATCTGCAAATGACAGTCAGATCAGGTGTAGAAATTCGTCATCCCGGCACAGTCATCATCTTAGGAGATATCAATCCTAGTGGTATCGTCATTGCTGAGGGGGATATTCTCATTTGGGGAAGATTGCGGGGAGTTGCCCATGCTGGTGCCGGTGGGAATCGGGAATCTCTGATCATGGCCTTGCAAATGGAACCAACCCAATTGCGAATTGCTGATGCTGTCGCTAGATCACCAGAAAAAACCCTCACCAGCTTCTTTCCTGAAGTTGCACATATTACATCTGAAGGAATTCGCATTGTTAAAGCCGCTGATTTTTCCCGCAGTCAATTAAGTAGTCGGACGCAATTAGTTACACAAAATCTGATCTAAAATTCTTGCTTAGTTAAGAATCTACAGCAGCTTTCAACAGTCAGCAGTAAAATCCTTTGGGTGCAAGGCTTGATGATTAAAATTTGTACCTCATTTATCTGCAATATGCTGTATATGTAATTAATTTCTGTTAGGTTACTAAAGTTAGAATCAATCAATAGCTTTAAATATTTTATTGTTGTTCCCTGAACTCTCATAAAGCATTATCATGACCCGCATTATTGTCATTACCTCCGGTAAAGGGGGAGTGGGTAAAACCACAGTTTCAGCTAATTTAGGAATGGCTTTAGCCAAAATAGGCAAACAAGTAGCCTTAATTGATGCAGATTTTGGACTGAGAAATTTAGATTTACTTCTGGGACTAGAAAATCGGATTGTTTATACAGCGGTGGAAGTTTTGGCTAGGGAGTGTCGTCTAGAACAAGCTTTGGTTAAAGATAAACGACAACCTAATTTGGTACTCCTCCCAGCTACCCAACATCGCAATAAAGAATCCGTCACACCTGACCAAATGAAGTTACTGGTAAATGCCCTAGCACAAAAGTACGAATATGTAATGATTGACTGCCCCGCAGGAATTGAAATGGGGTTTAAAAATGCGACTGCACCAGCCAAAGAAGCCCTGATTGTCACCACTCCCGAAATTTCCGCTGTCCGTGATGCTGACCGGGTAGTAGGATTACTCGAAGCCCAAGGTGTCAAAAAGATTAACTTAATAGTTAATAGAATTAGACCGGCAATGGTAGAGGCAAATGATATGATGTCTGTACAGGACGTTCAGGAACTTCTCGCCATTCCCATAATTGGAGTCATCCCCGACGATGAGCGGGTGATTGTCTCTACCAATCGGGGCGAACCTTTAGTATTATCAGACACTCCCTCTTTAGCTGCCACCGCTTTTGAGAATATTGCTCGGAGATTGGAAGGGGAAACTGTCGAATTTCTGGAGCTTGACTCATCTAGTAAAAGCATCTTCTCTCGGTTGAGAAAGATGTTGTGGTCAAAAATTGTTTAATTTACTTGCCAGTGTTTCTGCCTTACACATACCCGCAATGATTCTTGAAATTTTAGAAAAATTTTTTGCTCGTAGTCCCGATAACAGCCGCGATGATGTTAAACGTCGTCTGCAAGTGGTAATATCCCATGACCGTGCGGACTTAGACCCCCAAACTTTAGAAAAAATGCGTCAGGAAATCCTGGAAATCGTTTGTCGCTATGTCGAAATAGAAACAGATGGTTTGGAGTTTTCCCTAGAAAGCAGCCAACGGACCACGGCTTTAATTGCTAATTTACCAATCCGTAGGGTTAAAGAAAGCCTAGATGAAACAGTTCTAGAAAATAGTGATATCCTACTGTAGGGGCGCAGGGTCTGCGCCCTGAATTGTCTTGGATTGGATATTAAAAAGCGAATGGGGGCGTTAATTTGGCCACCGTCCCATGAGGTGACCAATTATGGATAATTCTGACATTAATTTATCAAACAGGTCTGGGGTTAAAGATTGGGGTCCATCTGATAAGGCTTTAGCTGGGTTGGGATGTACTTCTATCATTAGCGAATCTGTACCCGCAGCGATCGCTGCCTTCGCCATAGCAGGAACAAACTCAGACCAACCCACACCATGACTAGGATCAATCATAATCGGTAAATGCGTCAATTTTCGCAAAACTGGCACAACCGATAAATCTAGAGTATTGCGGGTATATTGACGGTCAAAAGTTCTAATTCCCCGTTCACACAAAATCACATTGGGATTACCCGCCGCTAAAATATACTCAGCCGCCATTAACCAATCTTCAATAGTCGCCGCCATACCCCGTTTTAACAGCACTGGTTTGGGTTGCGCTCCTACCTTCTTGAGCATGGCAAAGTTCTGCATATTTCTCGCCCCCACCTGAATCACATCAGCAACTTCGCCAATTTTCTCCAAGTCTTCCGTATCCATTACTTCTGTAATAATCCCCAGTCCGCTGACCTTCCGGGCTGTAGCTAACAATTCCAAAGCACTTTCACCATGACCTTGAAAAGCATAAGGTGAAGTACGAGGTTTATATGCCCCACCGCGTAAAAACTTAGCTCCTGCCGCCTTTACCCGCAGTGCTGTTTCTACAATCATTTCTTCATTTTCCACAGAACAGGGTCCAGCGACAACTACCAAAGGATGATGTTCACCAAACACCACATCACCTTGAGGACTATTCACCACCACTTCAGAAGCTTCTCCATGACGGAATTGGCGACTGGCTCGTTTATAGGGTACTTCCACTCGTAATACTTGCTCAATCCATTGACTTAATTCTTGAATGCGGGGCGGGTCTAAATCCGCAGTTTCCCCAACCAAAGCAATGACTACTTTATGTTGACCAATAATTTTTTCTGGTGTTAGTCCCCAGCCTGATAATTCTGTGGTAATCCGATTTATTTCTTCCTGTGGGGAACCAACTTTCATGACGATAATCATTTACAAGTTCCTTTTTTAAGTAAATGTTTTATTTGCTTTTGCTGATAACCGATTTGTAGCTTAAGTTGATTTTTCTGGTTCGGTATTTTCGATATTTCTATAAGGTTGTCTCAAAAATTCTTCTCGTGTCATCCATTGTTGGGATGTATGCCGAATGTGATAAATTACAACAGCATCACCTTCAATGCCAAAAAGAATCCGATAGCGTTTGGAATAGAGAAGATATCGGATTTCTTGGCCTACTATTTCCTTTTCTGGTGCAACCGGACAACGGTGAGGCATGGAAGAAAGAGTATCAATTGCAGCAAGTAATCCATTAAACCAATTAGCCCCATTTACAGGAGAATCTTGAGACATCCACAAGTAAAATTCCTCCGCATCTTCTAGTGCTATTGGAGTAATTCTAACGGGGTATTTCATGCTTTAACCGTAATTCTTCTAATGCTTCTACCGCATCTTTTGTCTTTCCAGCAGCAGATTCAGCTATGCCTTGGCGAATTTTTGCGGCTGACCTTGCTAATTCTAACTCATCGAGTAATTCTTGATAAGATGCTGCATCCTGCATGATCACGGATGCTTTACCATTAACGGTGAGAATAATTGGTTTGTGACTTGACTGTATTTGTTCAATGAACTGTCTAGCATTGCGTTGAAAGTCTGAAAGGGGGTAAATTTCCCGTGCATCAAGCATTATTACTTCTCCATGAAATTCTCATGATATTTCATGTTAACTTATTAGTGTAAAAATTTCAAGCACAAAAGAATATCCGATAAAAAGTTTTATTCAATGGGCGATAAAAAGTGGTGGTGTTGACTGAGATACCAGAAGCGATCGCTAAATTAACCAATCTCATCGGTAATTAATTCTATCCCATTACTTAATTTTTTACGCTTATATCTATGTTGGGATTAGATTTGGTGGAAGAACCAAGAGTTTATTCCAATAACCGTTTCAATCTTTTGTAAACATCATCATTATTACGCTTACCAACTAAAATTACTTCTACTAAATCTTGATCTGGAAAGTATTTATAAACAATTCGATATTCACCACTATCTACTCGATAAAAACCCTGATAACCAGATAGTTGTTCACTATCATTTGGTAAAGGTTCAACATTCAAAGCCAAAACCTTTTTTGCTATTTGCGCTGCTATTTTAGGTTGTAACCCATTGAGGAAATCAAGAACAGTTGCTAAACCATCAAGCCGCGCCATTAGCTAAATGCTCCAATGCAGATGTAAAAGCCTCTGTACCTACCATTTTTGATTGACTCAAAGCAGTTTCAGCATTTTGAACTAACTGCATATCTTCTAATTCTTGCAATCTATTAATTAATTTTTGGTAGCTATCTGCGGAAATAATGACATGACTAGGACGTGATTGTTTAGTTAGTAATACTGGTTCAATAGCAGCTTTGTCAAAAACCTCACCATGTTTATTTCGAGCATCTGTAAGACTATAGGTTTGCATAGAATGACTACTTTAGACACTTTGACTATATTCTAGCATAATAGCATAAATATTTTAGATAGATGTGTAAGTTTTTAGCAGTGCTAAACCCCTACCTTTAAAATCAAATTGATCTTAATCCTGTTCATCCTTTAATCCTGGACATTATCTCGACTTTGCTCGATAACCACCTGATTTTGACAATGTGTCTAACTAGCAACTTACGTTATTATTTTAATACAATACAATAAAACTGCAAAGTAAAATTTTAATTTTGTAATATAATGCAGCAAGATTGCAAATTAATCTAATTTAACTGTTAAATAAAAATTTATTTTTGTAATGCGATACAATAAAACTGCATAGTGATATTTTATTAAAGTTTAGTAATCTGTTGTTAACGTTGAAACAAACGCCAGGAAAAGATAATGATACGTTTGATTAGTAGCTGTAAACGATGCAATAGTAAAGTTACCATAGCTAATAGATTATTCAAAAAACGTTTATAGAAGGGAAGAGGTATGAGTTGCTGTTGTAAAAGTTGCAAATTGTTTCAAAAGATTATTGTATTAGAGTGATTAGTTCCTTACACTCGTTCAGACATAGCTAAAGCTTCAAGGTAGAAAGGTTCTGCTTCACTGTATTTTCCTTAATTATGGTAAAGAAGTGCTAAATTGTTTAAGCTAGTAGCAACATCAGGATGGTCGCTTGTAAATAAAGTTTGACAAACTTTTACCAATTGCTGATACTAAAATTCTACTATTTGATATAATCCTTGTCTTTGATAAAATTTTCCTAACCTTATGAATACCCAAAAGATTTCATCAGCAACCATAGATACTGGTAAATTATTCGCTGCTGCTGTTTCTTTGTTAATTTCATCTATTAACCGTTTTCTTAAATCTTCCCAATGAGGAACAAATAACTGGAAAATTTCAATATTTTCAGAAGTGGGTAATTGAGGAAGTCTTTCAGCAACGAATATTATGGGAGTAATAAAAGTTCTTTCAAGAATTGGCTGTTTTTCTCCAACTTCTGCTAACTGTTCTTGCAAAAACAACCGCACTAAATTATGAATTGTATAAGCCTCTTGTAATTCTTGTCCTGTTTGTAAAAAGTTAACTTGATAAAGTCTTTTTTTAGAGTTAGTTAATTCTTCCTCTGTCCAAATTATTTGTTTTTTCTCATTCTCTACTTCAAACTCAATTACCTAAACTACCAAATCTTAAAGAATTAACTGAGGAGAAAATAAATTTAAAAATGCTCCCAGATATTGAGTTTGAGTATCTAGTGTTTCCCAAGTTAAATTAAAAGCGGCTTTAATTCCCAATTTATTTGGATTGATAGTTTCTCTTTGTTGTAAAGCTGTTTCCGCTAACTTACGTTTTTGCAATCGTTCTAACATTTGAGTTAGAGAAAGTCCCAAATCTGTTGTTAAATAACTTCCGACTAAAATTATCCCCAAAGGTAAATTTCCCAAAAACTCACATATTTGTGTAGCGGTTTTTGGTTCATTGACAATTCGCTGATGATTTTTTCCAATTGCTTTTGTAAAAGTTCTAATGCTATTGGTGGTGATAGAACCTCTAAAGCTAGTTCTTGAATATAATTAGGGTCTAAATTTTGTGGTCGAGTAGTTATCAAAACCCGAAAGCGTCTTTCTGTGGGAACAACATCTTGTAACTGTGTTAAATCAATTAAATCATCAACGACAATTAAAACAGGTTTTTGTGTTTTTGGATATTGTAACCAACACCAAGCTACCTGTTGTTGGAGAGTTAACGGTTTTTCTCCCTGAGTTTGGGGAATTTCCAGACCGAATTTTAATGTAAAAAGTTCAAATACTTCTGCTGCGAGAAAACGTTGTCTAGTATTAAACCAAATTATGCCATCATAATGATCTTGATATTGTGTAGCGTATTGAGTAACTAATTCAGTTTTACCCAAACCACCCATTCCGGTTATTGCTACATAATTTCCCCGTCGCAAATCTTCATGGATAGTTGTCAGTTCTGTTTCTCGTCCGACAAAATGAACAGAACCACGATAGGGTATATCTTTAGTGGGGGTTAACTTTTTTTGTCCGTCAATATTTATTGTGTTTACCTGAACCGTACCACCTGGGGAGGCAAAAACACCTATTTTATCTGCTAACTTACTAAAGTTGTCAGTCATAAAGTTTATTGTTGATAGAATAATGTATCAAATATTTTTAACCCCACCCTAACCCTCCCCTTGCTAAGGGGAGGGAACTGGATTTTCTTGTTTCTTTACTTCATAAGAAAAGAGGGAAATGGATTTTCTTGTTTCTCTAAGTAAGTAAACGAAAATAAATCAAAGTAGATTAAGTAATGTAAAAAATCTGGAGATGATTTCGTAGTAAGGGCTTCAGCCCTCAAATAAGGAATAAATTCCTCACTACAAACTTTGAATTATTCAAGCCGTTCTACTTATAACTAAATTGGAAAATTAAATATTAATAATATCTTCATATATTTCTGTAATTTCTAGAATCAAGCCAACGGAATCTAAATGTAATTTAGAGGTTGTTTGAAAAGTATTAGATGAAACCAACAATCTCCGAAACCTAACCCCCCTTCCCCCCTTCCCTACAAGGGAATGGGGGTTTCAAAGCCTCTCCCCGCGTCGGGGAGAGGTTTGGAGAGGGGTTTATTGATACAT